>DHSK01000123.1 GCA_002408445.1 Syntrophomonas sp. UBA5288 | reverse complement strand
CGGTTATGGTGAATACGTCTTCGATCGGCATCAGGAACGGTTTGTCGGTCGGTCTTTCCGGCAACTGAATGTAGCTGTCTACCTGATCCATCAGTTCCCATATCTTCCCGCACCATTCGCAGTCTCGGTTTCCGCAGCCGCATTCTAATGCTTTTAAGGCGCTTCCCATTACGATGGGGATATCATCTCCGGGGAATTCATATTCACTTAACAGTTCCCGAATTTCCATTTCTACTAATTCGAGTAATTCGGGATCGTCTACTTGGTCTACTTTGTTCATGAATACTACGATGTAGTGTACCCCTACCTGTCTGGACAGGAGGATATGCTCTCTGGTCTGGGGCATTGGCCCGTCTGCCGCGCTTACTACCAGTATTGATCCGTCCATCTGAGCTGCTCCGGTTATCATGTTCTTTATGTAGTCTGCATGACCCGGGCAGTCTACGTGGGCATAATGTCTGGTTTCAGTCTGGTATTCTACGTGTGAGGTATTGATGGTTATACCTCTTTCTCTTTCTTCCGGTGCTTTGTCTATGGAATCGTATGATGTCGCTACTGCTCCCCCGACTTTTGACAGTACCAGGGTTATTGCTGCAGTCAACGTGGTCTTACCATGGTCTACGTGTCCGATGGTTCCAATGTTAAGATGAGGTTTTGTCCTTTCGTATTTAGCCTTTGCCATTTAGAATCTCACCTTTCCTTTCTAATTCCTGTTTTCCCTTGCTAGTGGCAATCCATACCGTCTGGCAATTATCTCTTTACTCCTGGACTCTGGTACTTCTGAGAAATTCTTAATCTTCATTGTAAAGGTGGCCCGGCCCTGACTGGCAGACCTCAAAGCTGTGGCATAGCCAAATGTCTCGGCCAGAGGCACCGTTCCTTTAATTATCCTGCTGTCTCTATTTTCTTCAAAGCCCAGCACTTTGCCCCTGCGGGCATTCAGGTCTGATATAATATCGCCTACATATTCATCCGGCGATATTATCTCTATATCCATTATCGGTTCGAGAAGAACTGGTTGTGCCTTTTCCAATGCCTCTTTCAAAGCCATACTTGCAGCTATTTTAAACGCCTGTTCGCTGGAATCGACTTCATGGTAGGAACCGCCAATCAGGTTGATCTGTATATCATCTACCATGTACCCTGCAAGTATGCCGGCCTGCAATGCTTCATAGACACCGTTTTTAACTGCTGGAACAAATTCTCCTGCAATAACCTCCGGTTTGACCAGATTATTGAATTTCTTGCCCTGCCCTTCGGGCAGTGGAGCTATTTCCAGCAGAACGTGGCCATACTGTCCGCGGCCACCGGTTTGTCGGTCAAATTTTGCTTCGGCACGCGCTGTGTTTTTGATGGTTTCCTTGTAAGAAACCTGAGGTTTGCCTACATTGGCATTGACTTTAAACTCCCGGAGGAGCCGGTCAATGATAATCTCCAAATGCAGTTCTCCCATACCCGATATTATTGTCTGACCGGTTTCTGCGTCGGTTCGGGTTCTGAAGGTAGGATCTTCTTCCGCCAGGCGCCGTAAACTATCGCCGATTTTATCTTCGTCAGCTCTGGTTCTGGGCTCTATGGCTACATCGATAACCGGTTCGGGGAAACTCATGGATTCGAGTAAAATCAAGGAGTTCTCGCCGCACAGGGTATCACCTGTAACCGTATACTTGAGTCCAACCCCTGCTACTATGTCGCCGGCTTCAGCTTCTTCTATCTCTTCCCGATGATTGGCATGCATCTTTAATATTTTGGTTATGCGTTCTTTCTTCCCCTGGCGGCTGTTTATTACGGACGAGCCTACTTTTAATCTGCCTGAGTAGATTCTAAAATAGGTAAGCTTCCCTACATAAGGGTCAACCGCTATCTTATAGGCCAGGGCGCACAAAGGGGTTTTATGGCTTTCTGCCTTTCTGATCTCTTCCTTGCCGGTGGCAGGATTAATACCCTGAACCGGTGGTATGTCGAGAGGTGACGGTAAATACCGTACGATGGCATCAAGCAGCATCTGAACACCCTTGTTTTTAAACGAAGAGCCGCATAAAACGGGCACGATCTGGTTGGAAACAGTTAAATCTCTGAGGGCCTGGATAATTTCGGCCTCCTCAATTTCTTTTCCTTCCAGATATTTTTCCAGGATTATATCATTGTGCTCTGATAGTTTTTCCAGCAACAAATTCCGGTACTCTTCGGCCTGAACTTTTTCTTCTGAGAGCAGTGCACGGTTATGATATTTCTCGCCTGCATCATCATCATATATATAGGCTTGCATATCGATCAGATTAATAATTCCCTCAAAAGAATCTTCTGCTCCGACCGGCAGTTGCACAGGGACCGGTTCGCTGCCCAGGTTATTTTTTATCATTTTTACGGCCCGGAAGAAGTCTGCCCCTATCCTATCCATTTTATTAATATAGGCTATACGCGGTATATTATACTTGTCGGCCTGGCGCCAGACTGTTTCCGATTGGGGCTGTACTCCAGCCACCGCGCAGAATATCGCCACAGCTCCATCCAGCACTCGAAGTGATCTTTCCACTTCTACCGTAAAGTCCACGTGTCCAGGTGTGTCGATAATGTTTATCACACAATTATCCCAGTAACAAGTGGTGGCTGCTGATGTGATAGTTATTCCACGTTCCTGCTCCTGCGCCATCCAGTCCATGGTAGCCGTTCCTTTGTCGACTTCTCCCATTTTATGGACTTTGCCGGAATAAAAGAGTATCCTCTCGGTCGTGGTGGTCTTACCAGCATCAATATGAGCCATAATACCTATATTTCTAATGGCAGTCAATTCAGGCATACTAACCCTCCTTGGGCAGTAGAAATGCTACCAACGATAATGGGCGAAGGCTTTATTGGCCTCAGCCATTTTATGCGTGTCTTCTCTTTTCTTAACTGAACCGCCGGTGCCATTGCTGGCATCCAGGATTTCACCCGCCAAACGCTCAGCCATAGTTTTTTCGCCGCGTTTGCGTGCATAGCCTATCAGCCATCTGATAGCTAGAGTCTGTCTCCGGTCAGCTCTCACTTCTACCGGGACCTGGTAGTTGGCACCGCCTACCCGTCTGGCTCTTACTTCCAGGATGGGGGTGATGTTTTTCATGGCTTCTTCAAAGACTTGCATAGCATCTTTATTGGCTCTTTTTTCTACCAATTCAAACGCCCCGTAACATATTCTTTCTGCTGTACTTTTCTTGCCATCCCACATAACCTGATTAACCAGCTTGGTAAATACCTTGCTGTTATAGATGGGGTCCGGCAATACGTCTCTTTTGGGAACGGGCCCTTTTCTAGGCATATTGTGCCTCCTTCCTATTTCTTTTTAGGTCTCTTGCTGCCATACTTGGATCTGGCCTGGTTACGGTTTTGTACACCAGCAGCATCCAGAGTACCTCTGATAATATGATATCTGACACCTGGCAGGTCTTTGACTCTGCCTCCTCTTATAAGAACCACGGAGTGTTCCTGAAGATTATGGCCGATGCCAGGGATGTATGCGGTTACTTCTATTCCATTGGTCAGTCTGACCCTGGCGATTTTACGTAATGCCGAGTTAGGCTTTTTGGGGGTCGTAGTATAAACACGCGTACATACTCCTCGCTTTTGAGGACAGCTTTTCAAGGCTGGTGCTGTTGATTTCTTTTTCTCCTCTTGACGTCCTTTTCTGACTAACTGGTTGATAGTTGGCACACCTGCACCTCCTTCCCGGGGTAATAAGCTTTGTTTTTATAATTACTGGCAGAGAAATTGCCTTTTCTCTCAATTTATGGTTGGTTCAGAAGGGCTACGGCCGCAGAACCTACTTCAATTCCACATGCTTTACCCAGAATCTCCATTTTCTCTATGACTTCGACTTCCACCTGGTAATCGGCGCACAATTCTTTAATGGGCTCTATCACATGCGGTTCAGCATCGCCCGCTATAAAAACGCGTCTGACGTCACCCCGGGCGATGGCCTTTTTTACCTGCTTAGTTCCTATGACCTTGTTGCCGTTCTTTATTTCCTCCAGTGGCAACAAATATTTAGCCTCCTTTCTGAAATAAAACTGCACAAGGCATTATTAGAGCTTATTCGTAGCGCACCTTAGTATTTTAGCATCTGGCGCGTTTTCAGTCAAATTCTTTTTGCAAGCTCATTCATCCTCCTGCGCTTTGACCACTTCGACATTTCTATATACCGAATATCCGGTCCCGGCAGGAATCAGTTTGCCTATTATTACATTTTCTTTCAGGCCGATAAGGTTGTCGACTTTTCCTTTTATAGCTGCTTCGGTTAAAACCTTGGTGGTTTCCTGGAATGATGCAGCCGAGAGGAAAGAATCCGTATTCAGGGATGCTTTGGTTATACCCAGCAGCATGGGTGAACATACGGCCGGCATTCCGCCCTGGCCCACCATATGGATATTGGACTCCTCGAAAACGGAAATGTCTACAAAGGAACCAGGCAGCATGGAGGTATCGCCTGAATCTTCAATTTTTACCTTTTTCAGCATCTGTCTTATCATTATTTCAATGTGCTTATCACTAATATCAACACCCTGGGAGCGGTACACTTTTTGTACCTCCTGCAACAAATATCTCTGTACCTGCTGAAGGCCCTTGGTCTTTAAAATGTCGTGGGGATTGAGCGGTCCTTCGGTTAAGGCATCTCCTACTTCAACTTCATCCCCCTCCTGTACTTTAAGCCGTGAACCATAGTGGACCAGATAGGAATCCATGAGGCTGCCGTCTTCGTCCATAACCTGCACTTCACGGCGTCCCTTGCTTTCGCCAAACTGTACTTTTCCTGCTACTTCGCTAACTACGGCCTGGCCTTTTGGTTTACGGACTTCAAATAACTCTTCGACCCTGGGCAAACCGCGGGTAATGTCGTCACCGGCAACTCCTCCGGTGTGGAAAGTACGCATGGTTAGCTGGGTACCTGGTTCACCGATGGACTGGGCGGCAAGTATACCTACGGCTTCGCCTATTTCCACATCATAACCGGTGGCCAGATTGCGTCCGTAACATTTTTTGCATACCCCGTGCTTAGTCTTGCAGGTAAGAACTGATCTGATTTTAACTCGTTCTATGCCCAGTTTTTCTATTTGGTATCCGACTTCATCACTGATCATCTGGTTTTCTTCGACCAGTACTTCTCCCGTATTGGGGTCTACTATGGTATCGATAGACACCCGGCCGATTATACGTTGATTTAATGGTTCGATCAATTGTGAACCATCCATTATTTTCTCTACCCAGATGCCCTCGACCGCTTCGCAATCGTCTTCACGCACGATAACGTCCTGAGATACGTCGACCAGTCTGCGGGTCAGATAACCGGAGTCAGCCGTACGCAATGCGGTATCAGCCAAGCCTTTGCGGGCTCCGTGGGTGGATATGAAGTATTCCAAAACGGTTAATCCTTCACGGAAATTGGCTTTAATGGGCAGGTCTATGATCTTACCGGAAGGATCTGCCATCAATCCGCGCATACCGGCCAGCTGACGTATTTGCTGGAAGTTACCGCGGGCTCCGGAGGTAGCCATCATGTACACCGGGTTGTCGGTTTTTAGTTCTTTTTTCAGAGCGTCGGTTACATCATCAGTAGCCTGGTTCCATATTTCTACTACCTGTGCGTGCCGTTCATCTTCGGTTATTAAGCCCATCTGGTAATCCTGCTGAATAGCTCCGACTTCTTTATCGGCTGCTTCCAGAATGGTCTTTTTGGCTGCCGGCGGTTCGAAATCGCTGACCCCGACTGTGATTCCGGCCTTGGTTGAGAATTTGTAACCTAACCGTTTGATGCCGTCGAGCATCTCGGCCGCACCGGCATTTCCTTCCCGCCGGTAACATTCGTAAACAATGTCTCCCAATTTCTTCTTATCTATAACATCATTGCAATATCCCAGGCTGTCCGGCATTACCTCATTGAGAATAACTCTTCCCACAGATGTTCCCAAGAGCTGGCGCTCATATTTCTGGGTGGTATCGGAGGAGGCCCAGTCGATTTTTTGGGGCACATCCATTCTAACCATAATTTTTTCATGCAGGGTGATTTGTCCCACTTCATAAGCCATACAGGCTTCGTTGGGGGTTGAGAATTTTCTGGGATTCTCAATTGCTTTATCGGCTTCGTCCATATAGGAAAGATAATAAATTCCTATGACCATATCCTGGGTAGGTGTAACTACCGGTTTTCCATCTTTGGGGTTCAGGATATTGCAGCTTGAAAGCATCAAGAGCCTGGCTTCGGTCTGGGCTTCAGCGGACAGAGGTACATGGACTGCCATCTGGTCGCCGTCGAAGTCTGCATTGTAAGCTGTGCAGACCAAAGGATAAAGTTGTAAAGCACGTCCTTCTACCAATACCGGCTCGAATGCCTGGATACCAAGTCGATGCAAGGTCGGGGCGCGGTTAAGGAGTACGGGATGCTCTTTGATAACATCATCCAGGATATCCCATACCTCGTTGCGTCCTCTTTCTACCATTTTCTTGGCGCTTTTAATATTGGAGGCGATCCCCTTGTCTACCAGTTTTTTCATTACAAAGGGTTTGAACAGTTCCAGGGCCATTTCTTTGGGTAATCCACACTGATGCATTTTCAGTTTGGGACCGACCACGATAACGGAACGTCCGGAATAATCGACCCGTTTACCCAGAAGGTTCTGACGGAAACGACCCTGCTTGCCTTTCAGCATGTCACTTAAAGATTTTAAGGGCCGGTTCCCGGGGCCTGTAACAGGTCTGCCCCGCCTTCCATTATCAATCAAGGCGTCGACCGCTTCCTGCAGCATTCTTTTTTCATTGCGCACAATAATATCCGGAGCACCCAAATCCAACAGCCTTTTTAGGCGGTTGTTGCGGTTGATGACCCGGCGGTATAAATCATTTAAATCGGAAGTGGCGAATCTGCCGCCGTCCAGCTGTACCATAGGTCTGAGCTCGGGAGGTATGACCGGTAATACATCAAGTATCATCCATTCCGGATCATTGCTGGAAAGACGGAAAGACTCCACTACTTCCAGTCTTTTAATGGCTCTCCCTTTTCTTTGCCCGGTAGTATTTGCTATTTCTTCTTTCAGCTCTTCGGACAGTTCCTCCAGCCTAACTTCGCTCAGGAGTACTTTTACCGCTTCGGCTCCGATCCCGGCGGAAAAGTTATCGCCGTATTTGTCACGGTTGTCACGATATTCGCGCTCATTGAGCAGTTGCTTTTTTAAGAGGGGAGTATCGCCGGGGTCTATTACTATATAGTTGACAAAATAGATTACTTTTTCTAGTACTTTGGGTGACATGTCGAGCAGCAGTCCCATCCGGCTGGGGATTCCTTTTAAATACCATATGTGGCACACCGGGGCCGCCAGTTCGATATGTCCCATCCGCTCTCTTCTCACTTTAGAGGTAGTTACTTCTACTCCGCAGCGATCGCATACGATGCCTTTATGGCGTACGCGTTTGTATTTTCCGCAATGACATTCCCAATCTTTGACCGGTCCAAATATTTTTTCACAGAATAAGCCTTCTTTTTCCGGTCTCAGGGTACGGTAATTGATGGTCTCAGGTTTTTTTACTTCTCCACTGCTCCATGAGCGTATTTGTTCAGGAGAAGCCAGGGATATTTTGATTCGTTCGAAGTTATTTACATCTAACAAATTATACTCTCCCTTCCAGAAGATTGCCCGTCACTATATGCAGGTCTTAAGAATTGCCGTTTTATATAAACTATTGGCTGATTAACATTGGTGTTATTCTTCATCATCCAGATCTTCTGCCATCGCATCGATGCTTATAGGTTCGGCATCATTTATGTCGTCTGCAGCATCCATATCTTCCATGTCATCAGCTTCTTCTGTTTCTTCTACTTCTTTTACCCCGGCACTGCCCAGCGGGGCCTCCGGTATATCCAAACCGAGTTCACGTGCCTTTTCTTTTTCATTGACTTCATAGTCTACATCTTTTATGACAATTTCCTCATCTTCATCGGAAAGAACTCTCACATCAAGTGCAAGGCTCTGCAATTCTTTGATAAGCACCTTGAAGCCTTCCGGCACACCTGGTTCCGGTATATTGTCACCTTTAACAATGGCCTCATAAGTCTTGAGACGCCCTACCACATCGTCGGATTTGACGGTAAGGATTTCCTGCAGGGTATATGAAGCTCCATAAGCTTCCAAGGCCCATACTTCCATCTCACCAAACCTCTGTCCGCCGAACTGGGCTTTACCTCCCAAAGGCTGCTGGGTAACTAGTGAGTAAGGTCCGATGGACCGGGCATGTATCTTGTCATCAACCAAATGAGCCAGTTTGAGGAAGTAAATGTAACCTACGGTGACTTCATGCTCAAAGGGCTCCCCGGTTCTGCCGTCGTAAAGAGTAGTCTTGCCGCTTTCGGGCAGTCCGGCCTCTCTTAATTTTTCAAAAATATCCTCTTCATTGGCACCGTCGAAAATAGGAGTAGCTATATTGATACCCAAGGTTTTAGCCGCCATTCCCATATGACATTCGAGAATCTGGCCAATGTTCATACGAGATGGTACACCCAGCGGGTTGAGTACGATTTCCACCGGGGTGCCATCGGCCAGGAAAGGCATATCTTCCTCCGGCAGTATACGGGATATAACACCCTTGTTGCCGTGGCGTCCGGCCATTTTGTCGCCTTCGGATATTTTACGTTTTTGGGCAATATAGACCCTGACCAGCTGATTTACTCCAGGCGGGAGTTCATCGCCTTTATCACGGGAAAAGCGCTTGACTGCCACTATTTTACCGGCTTCGCCATGAGGAACCCTTAAGGAGGAATCTCTTACCTCACGGGCTTTTTCGCCAAATATGGCTCTCAGCAGTCTTTCTTCCGGGGTCAGCTCGGTTTCGCCCTTGGGGGTTACTTTACCGACCAGAATATCATCCGGTCTGACTTCGGCCCCGACCCGTATTACTCCCTGGTCATCCAGATTTTTAAGCATATCTTCGGATACGTTGGGAATATCACGGGTTATTTCTTCCGGACCCAGTTTGGTATCCCGGGCCTCGCATTCATATTCTTCTATATGAATTGATGTGAAAACATCATCTTTTACCAGTTTTTCCGATATTAATATCGCGTCTTCGTAGTTGTAACCTTCCCAGGGCATATAGGCCGCCAAAACATTGCGGCCTAAGGCCAGTTCACCATTGTCGGTACTGGGACCGTCAGCAATGATGGTGTCGGCTTCGACCCGTTCTCCCACCTTTACGATGGGCCTCTGGTTATAGCAGGTACCCTGGTTGGAACGTACGAATTTGAGCAGATTATAGGTGGTTTCCTTGCCGCTGTCTTCCTTGATCACTATTCGCTCGGCACTTACTTTTTTTACTACACCGGCTTTTTTACTGATAACCACCGCACCTGAATCTTTGGCTGCTTTGTATTCCAGGCCCGTCCCTACTATAGGCGCATCGGTTCTTATTACCGGCACTGCCTGGCGCTGCATGTTGGCGCCCATTAAGGCCCGGTTGGCGTCATCGTTTTCCAGGAACGGAATAAGGGACGTAGCCACACTGAATACCTGTTTGGGTGATACGTCCATGAAATCGACCTGATTTACCGGCACTTCCAATATATCTTCGAAATACCGAATCTCAACCCGGTCCTCTTTGAAATATCCGTTTTCATCCAGAGGGGCATTAGCCTGCGCGACTATGTATTCGTCTTCTTCGTCGGCAGTCAGATAGACGATTTCGTTAAGCACCCGGCCGGACTCTTTATCCACTTTACGGTAAGGGGTTTCGATAAACCCGAAGTCGTTAACCCGGCCAAAGGTAGCCAATGAACCAATCAGTCCTATGTTCGGACCCTCGGGGGTTTCTATGGGGCATATTCTGCCGTAGTGGGAATGATGTACGTCGCGGACCTGGAAACCGGCCCGTTCTCTGGTTAGGCCGCCCGGACCCAGTGCGCTCAGGCGCCGTTTGTGCGTGAGCTCGGCCAGAGGATTGGTCTGGTCCATGAACTGGGAGAGCTGGGAACTGCCAAAAAACTCTTTGACTGCGGCAGTAATTGGTCTTATATTAATGAGGATCTGAGGAGTTAGAGTCTCCACATCGTGAATACTCATTCTTTCCCGCACTACTCTTTCCATTCTGACCAGACCGGTACGGAACTGGTTTTGCAACAGTTCGCCGATGGAACGCAGCCGGCGGTTGCCCAGATGGTCGATAACGTCGGTTTTGCCTTCACCTTTTATTAGTTTTAACAAATAGGCAATGGTGGAGGTAATGTCTTCTACGGTTAGATGTCTGATTTCCACCGGGGTATTTAATCCCAGTTTTTTGTTTACTTTATAACGCCCTACCGTAGCCATATCATAACGGCGCGGGTCAAAAAACAGATTGTTCAAAAGCTGCTGAGCCGCGTCTTCGGTGCCCATTTCTCCCGGGCGCAAGCGCCGGTAGAATTCTATTAAGGCCTCTTTTTTGTTGTTAGTGGTATCTTTGTCAATTGTTCTTTGAATATACTCGTCATTGTCATAAAGATCTAAGATATCTTCATTGGTCTCATACCCTATGGCCCTTAACAGCACGGTCACGGGTATCTTTCTGGTTTTATCTATTCTGGTATAAACTATGCCCGCACTATCCATTTCCAGTTCAAACCATGCACCCCGGTTTGGAATAACAGTAGCTCCAAAAAGCATATTGCCGGACACATCGATACGCTCGTTAAAGTATACCCCCGGGGACTTGACCAGCTGACTTACAACTACCCGTTCAGCCCCATTAATAATGAAGGTGCCTTTTTCGGTCATCAGTGGCAGATCACCCATGTATACTTCTGATTCCTTGATTTCTCCGGTCTCTTTGTCGGTTAACTTTACCTTTAGTTTGAGCGGAGCCTGGTAACTAACATCACGTTCTTTACATTCCTGTACTTCATATTTCGGATCACCCAGACTGTAATCTACGAACCCAAGCTCCAGGTTACCGGTAAAATCGGAAATAGGAAATACTTCCTGCAATGCTTCCCGCAAGCCTTTTTCCAGAAACCATTGGTAAGAGCTTAACTGAACTTGAATAAGATTGGGCAGTTCTATTACTTCTCTTATCCGGGAGTAACTCAGTCTGTTTACCTTACCATAATGTTCTACGTAAGCCATCAACTCACCCCTTCTAATTATTCCCAAAAGAGTGAAAAAGCAAGGTCTAATACAAAACCTCGCTTTTAATAAAACCTAAAACCACAACCCTTTTCTATGTAAAATTACCATACTTGCATTATGAATGGCAAGTATTAATATTATCATAAGCCATATACGGAGTCAAGATTTTTTACAACTTTTTGCAATTTTTATTCTTTTTCTTCGGGTTGCTCTGTTGGTAAGGTTAGATTTTCCAGGGAATATTCCTTCTCAATCAACTTGTGGGTTTTGCGTATGCGGCTGAAATATACGATGCCGATAATCAAGATGCCCAATATTATAATGTATATACCCAGGATAAATCCATTAAAAGTATTGACTACCAGTATGGTGCCCTGGGTGTTAAGTTCATTTAAATTCTTAAGGTGCCAGACTGCGGTTAAGTCTTTGACTTCATCAGCCGACCCGGACTTTATAAGACCCGGTACGCTTAAACGCAAATCAAGCGGTCCGGTCCCGGCCTGACCTGCTACGCTAACCGCCTCGGGATTAAAATCCTGCCCTTTAAAAGTAATGCTTTTAAATAGGAAGTAATCATTGATTGTGATTGAAACAGGTAAACGGTCACTCAGCTCCGCATACTGTTCCCAGCCTTTTACATCCCTTTTGTACATGGTACCCTGCGATGTTTGGATGGATTGCCATCCGTCCGGCTCTAGCGCTGCTGCTTGTTTTTCTATTTGCACGGTTTCAATCAGATTGTCGTTGTCTTTCCACAGTATGGTCCATTCGGTATTTGCTGCTGCTGCCTGCGGTACGGTGACTAAGATCAGGAAGAATAATAATATTAAAATCCATTTAGTTTTAGCTATTACCATCATCTCCCTTCTGTTTGAAATTTAAACTCAAATTTAGATTATAACAAAATTATGTTTTAGTCCACAATTATTAAAGCCGCCGTATACACATTTTTCTGCAAAATATCTAAAAAATAGCGCTATTTGCTTTTCGGTCATTGTTGTAGAGATAAATTATGCCGGGTTGGGGTATTAAAAAGCCCGCTGCTTGGGCGTACTGAGGTACGTCTCAAGCGCGGGCTTTTGTTATGCCGTGATTTTTACTTGAATCATGGGCCGGTGTTGGTTTGTGCTATTTGATTTCGACAGTTCCGCCGGCTTCTTCAATTTTAGCTTTGATTTCGTTGGCTTCTTCTTTGGAGATTTTCTCTTTGATCGGGTTGGGAGCTTCGTCAACCAGAGCTTTGGCTTCTTTTAAGCCCAGGCCGGTTAATTCTCTTACAACTTTGATTACATTGATTTTCTTGTCGCCAATAGTGGCCAGGATTACATCAAATTCAGTCTGTTCTTCCTGCGCTTCTGCAGCTGCACCAGCGGCAGGAGCTGCAGCAACTGCTACCGGAGCGGCAGCGCTGACACCAAATTCTTCTTCCAGTGCTTTTACCAGTTCGGATAACTCCAGAACGGTTAATTCTTTAACGATATCGATAACTTCCTGTACTTTACTCATTAATATTTACCTCCCTTTAATAACGCTATTGCGCACGATTATAGTATTTTAAATAGTGATTTTACTTTTAGATCATAGCCTATGGCCAAAATCAATATTTCTGACCTCCGGCTTCCGACTTCTGTTTTAGCTGGCTTTTTGCTCTTTTATCTGGTCCAGAGCTCTTACCAGCCCGGTGAGGTTGGCATTCAGTACGCGTACGAAGCCGGTAATAGGCGCCTGCAGGGTACCCAGTACCTGAGCCACCAGTACTTCACGCGGCGGCAAGTCAGCCAATGCCTTGATTTTATCAGGGGATACGGTCTGACCTTCCAATAAACCAAATTTGACTTCCAAATCAGGATGCTGGCGAACGAATTCAAATATGGTCTTGGCGGGACCAACTACATCTTCATTACTGAATAGAACAGCGTTGGGCCCTTCCACCTGGTTAGCTACTTCTTCGTAGCCGGCGTTTTTGAGAGCAAATCTCATCATGGTGTTTTTAAGTACTTTAAATTCTACCCCGGGAACCCGCAGTTTGTCTCTGAGCTCGGTTACCTCTTCCACATTAAGACCTCTGTAGTCACTAAATACTATCAGAGATGCATCGTTAATCTTTTGCTCGATTACTTTTACTACCTGCTCTTTGGCTTGAATATCTGGCATTCATTTTCACCCCCTTCTGGGATTTTATTTTTTTTGGTAAGTGTCGGCTTGGTCCTGCCTGCTCCATGACCCTTGGTTATTACTTCTTCAGAAATCAAATAACCCTCTGCAGACGAGGCTGCAGAGGGTTCATCACTGCTTATAGCTTTAGTAGCTTACAGTTTTGATATCTCAGTAACCTCGGCAGGTGAACGGTAGTTCTTTAAGGCTTGACGCCGCCGGCTGTCTACAGTTAGTATTTTTCAATTGTAATTTCAGTTTATTTTACCTGTTTGCTGCCATTAACACAAGCGGGTTTATTTTTATGCCCGGGCTCATGGTGGAGCAAATACTGACTGAACGCATATATTGTCCCTTGGCTGCTGCCGGTTTGGCTTTGATCAAGGCGTCGGCAAAAGCATTGAGGTTTTCGTTTAATTTTTCTGCTTCAAACGAAACCTTCCCCAGGGGAACATGGATGATGGCGCTCTTGTCAACCCGGTATTCTATTCTTCCGGCTTTCAGTTCTTTGATGGTGCGTTCAATATCAAAGGTTACGGTTCCGGCTTTGGGGTTGGGCATAAGTCCGCGGGGGCCTAATATTTTTCCCAATCTACCTACAACTGACATCATATCGGGAGTGGCTACGGCTACATCAAAATCAAACCAGCCTCCCTGAATTTTTTCAGCGATTTCTTCGGCGCCTACATAATCAGCACCTGCATTTTCGGCTTCTTTAGCTTTGTCACCTTTGGCAAAGACTAAAACGCGACGGGTTTTGCCGGTGCCATTGGGCAGGCTGACAGTTCCTCTGACCTGCTGGTCGGCGTGACGGGGATCAATTCCCAGTTTAATATGGATTTCAACTGTTTCATCGAATTTGGCACTGGCCATGTCTTTCACCAGCTGCAATGCTTCGGCGGGATCGTACAACTTATTGCGGTCATACTTTTTCATGGCGTCCTGATATTTTTTGCCTTTTTTCATTAATTAAACCTCCTCGTGGTTATGGCGGAAATATATCCTCCCACTACGCTGTAAAAGCTATCGATATTACTAATCGACTATCTCCAGACCCATGCTGCGGGCGGTGCCTTCAATCATCCGCATAGCGGCATCGATGTCGGCTGCATTGAGATCCGCTTTTTTAGTCTCGGCTATTTCCCGAACTTTATCCCGGGTAACTTTACCGACTTTCTTTTTATTAGGTTCGCCAGAACCCTTGTCTACGCTGGCTGCCTTTTTCAGCAGATCGGAAGCAGGGGGTGATTTTACTATAAAAGTAAAAGATCTGTCGTCGAAAACTGTAATTTCTACCGGAACTATAAAGCCGGCTTGATTGGCAGTCTTGGCGTTATATTCTTTACAGAATCCCATGATATTAACACCATACTGACCTAAAGCAGGTCCTACCGGAGGGGCTGGTGTAGCTTTGCCTGCTGCTATCTGCAGAGATACTTTGCCCAGTACCTTTTTTGCCATGATTACACCTCCTTATATTTTGTCTATTTGCTCATAATCCAGTTCTACAGGGGTTTCCCTGCCGAACATGGAAATATTAACCCGTATTTTTCCACGGTCCAGCAGTAATTCTCTTACTACTCCTTCGAAGTTCTCGAAGGGGCCGCTTCTTACTCTGATGTTTTCACCTATTTCAATATCTATCAGTTTAGGTTTGCTCTCAATCAGACCCATCTGTTTAAATATTTTTTCAACTTCGTGGGGCTGAAGGGGGATAGGCTTGCCTCCGCTGCCTACGAAACCGGTAACACCAGGCGTGTGTCTCACTACATACCAGGAGTCTTCGGACATGATCATGTTAACAATAACATATCCGGGAAATACCCTTTTGTTGGTGACCTTTCGTTTGCCGCCTTTGAATTCGATTTCCTGTTCTTCCGGAATTATAACATCGAATATCTTGTCCTGCATATTCATGGATTCAACTCGTTTGGCCAAGTCTACTTTAATTTTGTTTTCATAGCCGGAATAGGTATGTACAACATACCATTCACCCTGGTGAGTAAAGTCGAATTCTTCCTTGTTCAGGTCGGCACTATTTTCTTCTATGTTTCCTTGTTCCAATTGTTCTTTGGTGCTAATTGGAACCACCTCCTCCATGATTACGCAAAGGCATCAAACAGTTTTTCCAGCACAAATGACAGGCCGGTATCAAATAACCATAACAGTCCTGACATCAGCAATACCGAAAATAGTACTACCCCGGTATAGGCAATGAGTTGCTGCCGGTTAGGCCAGTGAACTTTTTTAAGTTCCCGGTATGAACTGGTAAAATATTGTCTGGTGGCATCCCACCTCATTTTCAGAGTAACTTTTTCTTTGGCAGGTGGATTATTCTTAGCCAATATTATTCACATCCCTGAACTTACTTAATCTCCCGGTGTAGAGTATGCGCATTGCAGAATTTACAATATTTCCTGAGTTCAATCTTCTCAGTATTTTTCTTTTTATCTTTGGTAGTTGAATAATTGCGTTGTTTGCATTCCGTACATGCAAGTGTGACTCCTACTCTCACGATGACACCTCCATCCTGTGCACAAAAATCCTAGATTACTCTATCACAATGGACCGGTTGCTGTCAATAATAAGGAGAATGGTTTAACTGTATTACTCTGGAAGCAATACGCTGAATTCTCCCCTTAAGGTTAAAATGTTTATGTTCTTTTAACAGAGAGTCAAATAGCAGGGAACCAAGTTCCCTGCTATGTATAACCTGGCTGGATATCTATTCCAGAATACCTGTAACAACACCGGAACCAACTGTTCTTCCGCCTTCTCTGATGGCGAATCTTAAGCCTTCTTCGATGGCTATCGGGGTTATCAGGTCGATTTCCATGGTTACGTTGTCACCAGGCATTACCATTTCTACTCCTTCCGGCAGTTGCAGTACTCCGGTTACGTCAGTTGTACGGAAGTAGAACTGAGGTCTGTATCCACCGAAGAACGGGGTGTGTCTTCCGCCTTCTTCTTTGGTTAAGACGTATACTTCCCCTTTGAATTTGGTCAAAGGTTTGATGCTGCCCGGTTTCGCTAATACCATTCCTCTTTCTACTTCTTTACGGTCTACGCCTCTTAACAGGGTTCCGATGTTGTCTCCTGCTTCGGCATAGTCCAGCAGTTTTCTGAACATTTCTACGCCCGTGCATACCGTCTTTCTGGTCTGTTCTCTTAAGCCGATTATTTCTACTTCGTCTCCGACTTTTACCTGGCCTCTTTCTACTCTGCCGGTTGTTACCGTGCCTCTACCGGTTATGGTGAATACGTCTTCGATCGGCATCAGGAACGGTTTGTCGGTCGGTCTTTCCGGCAGCGGAATGTAGCTGTCTACCTGAT
>DHSK01000078.1:17650-17997 GCA_002408445.1 Syntrophomonas sp. UBA5288 | reverse complement strand
GAAGACGACATCGAGGATCGGATTGGACGCAGGGTAAAAATTCCTATTGATAAACAGGGTGCGGATATTTTATTGATCCATAATGCCGGTGAGTTTGTTGCCTGGCCTGAAAATCCCGCCGCTTTTGCCATATTATTCGATGAAGCCGGGGTTGATTGGACTCTTAGCAGTGAAATGATGGGCTACGACAGTGTTAATTACGGTATTTGGTACGATGATGCCCAGGCCAAGAAAATTATCTTGCAGCAAATGCAGGTGGCGAAGGCTTTGGGAGTAAAACGAATTGTTATCGGCGAGTGTGGCCACGCCCACAAAGCTGCCGGGGTGGTGGCAGACCGAATGATCTA
>DHSK01000078.1:0-17531 GCA_002408445.1 Syntrophomonas sp. UBA5288 | reverse complement strand
GTGGTGGCAGACCGAATGATCTACGGGGAGGATAAGATCCCGGTAGAAAGTTTTCTGCCGATTATGCTGGATCTGGTTAGAAGCAAGCGGTTGAAATTTGATCCCGGTAAGAATAATTTTCCCATCACCTTACATGATCCCTGCAATATGGTCAGACAAATGGGGATAGTCCAGCCTCAGCGGGAAATCCTGAAGGTCATTGCCCCTCAATTTCGGGAAATGACCCCGCACGGCGTGGATAACTATTGCTGCGGTGGCGGCAGTGGGTTTGCAATTATGACCAGCCCCAATTTTCCGCAATTTCGTAATAAGGTAAGTGCCCGTATGAAATTCGATCAGATTTTGAGAGCCTTTGCAGACACTATTGCGGTTTCGTCGGTGCCCAAGTATGTTTGTGCACCGTGTTCAAACTGCAAGGGAACCATACGTGAGCTTTTGAAGTATTACCAAGCAACGGCCAAGTTTAATGTTCAATACGGAGGACTGGTAGAGCTTATGGTCAACGCGCTGGTTAGTTTGGATAAACCGTATCTGGAATTTTTGGCGGAATAGCATTTTTCATACAAGATTTTAATGGTAAAGATGTTGGCGTTAATATCCTTGGCAAACATCGGGGAGAAGTGAAATTTATGAAAGTTGTCATTATTGGGGGTATGGCCGCCGGCCCCAAGACTGCAGCCCGTCTGCGCAGACTAAGGCCGGATGCTGAAATTACTATTGTTGAGCAAGGTGAGTTGATCTCTTTCGGTTCATGCGGGATACCTTTTTATCTTGGTAATTTAGTGCCTCAATTTGAAAGCCTTTATGCCACATCTTACGGAGTGGCGCGAAATGCTGAGTTCTTTGGCAGTCGAAAAGAAATTAAGGTCTTAACCGGTACTAAAGCCCTGAAGGTCGACCGCTCCCGAAAAAGGATAACCGTGATTAAACTGGACAACAACGAACAATTTGAATTGGAATATGATTATCTGGTAATAACCACCGGGGCGGAAGCGGTTAGCCCGTCCATTACAGGGTTGAATCTGCCCGGCGTTTTCACCCTGCATGATCCCGGGGGTGCACGCAGTCTATACAATTATCTGAGAGAAAGAAAGGCCCGGCACGTTACCGTAATTGGTGCAGGAGTTATTGGTATGGAAGTAGCCGACGCTTTAAGAGGGAGACGGCTTAATATAACTGTATGTGAAGCCCAGCACCAGATACTCCCCAAACTATTGGATATTGATATAGCCAGACTGGTTGCTGCTCAAATGAAGAAGCGCAAGATTGACTTGCAGTTGGATTGTAGGGTCAAATCAGTGAATGCCGGAGAAGACGGTAAAGTCTCCCAGGTTATTACCGCCAACGGTGAAATTTATACTGATGCAGTCGTTATTGCTGCGGGAGTTCGTCCCCGAATAGGACTGGCTCAGAATACCGGACTGGAGATTGGAACCACTGGAGCGATTAAAGTGGATTCACATCTTCGCACCAGTGATCCTTTTATTTTTGCAGCTGGAGATTGCGCCAGCCAGATCAATTCAATCAGCGGCAGAGAAGTATATATTCCCCTGGCTTCTACTGCCAACAAGCAGGGGAGAGTAGTGGCCAATAATATTGCGGGCCTTAATACAGAGTTTAATGGGGTAATGGGTACGACAGTTCTGCAGGCGTTTGATTTCAACATTGGAAGAACCGGTCTGGGAGAACAGGAAGCAAAAAGTCTGGGATATAACGTTATATCAGGAATTACAGCAGGACATGATGCCCCTCACTATTATCCACTACATGGTTCTGTAATCATGAAACTTATTGCTGACCGCGATTACGGCCGATTGTTGGGGGCCCAGGTTTGCGGAGCAGGTGATGGAATCAAAAGATTGGATGTACTGGGGACAGCGATAAAATTTAATATTTCGTTGCAGGATATATCTAATCTAGATCTGGGATATGCTCCCCCTTATGCCGAAGCCATTGATTTAGCCATCCATGCAGTCAATATGCTGGATAATAAACGCTCTGGAGTTGCTCGGGGATTATCACCGCTGGCAGTGGAAGATTTGAAGAATACCGGGGTTGAAGTTTGTTTCCTTGATATACGCGAACCCGATGAAATTCGGGCTGTACCTCTGCAGGAAAAGACGGCCTTGCTTATTCCCGGAGGCGAGTTGAGAGACCGATACAGGGAAATACCAAAGGACAAGCTGGTAGTCGTAGTTTGTGGTTTGGGGATTCGTAGCTATGAAGCGGTTTGCTTTCTTCAAAACATGGGGTTCAAGAAAGTTGCGTATCTGGAAGGGGGAATATCGACCTGGCTGCAATAAGTGAATCTCATAATACGATAAGGTTTTGGTATTTTACAAGAGATAATGCAGGTGTTAATTTCTAAGTAAAGGGTGCAAGGATGGTTACATAGTTTGTTTGGATTAAGTAATTTGGTTAAGAAAAGAGGTGCAATTTCCAGTGTTCATCGTAAGTATCGATGAGGAGATATGTACAGGTTGTCAACAGTGCTCGGAAGGATGCCCTGCTCGGATATTAGGCTTTAATGGCGAGAAGGCCTATGTTTCCGGTGATGCTACAGAATGTATGGGCTGCGAAGCCTGTGTAACAGTTTGCCCAAGTGGAGCTGTTTCAATTTCAGAGATTTAAGTTATCATCCAAATCAACCAACAGGAGGTTTGATTATGCCGGAAGACAAAAAAACACCACAGTTAGACGAATTGGAAAAAGGACCTTGGCCGAGTTTTGTTACGGAGATGAAGAGGGCTGCGGAAAAAAATGCAGCGGCGAAAGACTTATTAGGGCATCTGGAACGTTCATATGAGGACAAAAAGGGACACTGGAAGCATGGCGGTATTGTCGGCGTGAAAGGATATGGAGGTGGAGTTATTGGCCGCTACTCTGATATCCCGGAAGAGTTTCCTAACCTACAAGCATTTCATACTATGCGTATAAACCATCCCAGCGGATGGTTTTATACTACCGACGCATTGCGGGAGATTTGTGATATTTGGGAAAGACATGGTAGTGGCTTGACGAATTTTCATGGTTCCACCGGTGACATCATTTTACTGGGAACAAAGACAGACGAATTACAGCCGACCTTCGATGAGCTTAGTGATGCCGGTTATGATTTAGGAGGATCCGGTTCAGATTTGAGGTCGCCGAGTTGTTGTGTTGGACCTGCCCGCTGTGAGCATGCATGTTATGACACTCTGGATATGTGTTATGACCTGACCAATGAATTTCAGGATGAATTGCATCGCCCCATGTGGCCATATAAATTCAAGATCAAGATGTCGGGCTGTGCCAACGATTGCGTGGCAGCTATTGCACGAGCCGACTGTTCAGTAATTGGAACATGGCGTGACACGATCGTTATTGATCAAGACGAAGTCAGGGCTTATGCAGAAAGTGGGCTGGACATCCAAGGTATAGTGTGTGATAAATGTCCAACCCGGGCTCTGCATTTCCATGCTGAAACTTGTGAATTGACAGTTACTCCCGAAGATTGCTCCCGCTGCATGCATTGTATCAATGTTATGCCCAAGGCTATACAGCCGGGCAAAGAAAAGGGGGCAACTATTCTCCTGGGAGGAAAGTCAACTATTGTTAAGTCTGCTTTCATGTCTTGGGTTATTGTTCCTTTCATGAAAATGGAAGCACCTTATACTGAATTTAAAGACTTGATCAGGCGGATCTGGGATTGGTGGGACGAGAACGGCAAGACCAGGGAGAGGTTAGGCGAGCTGATCTATAGAGTTGGAATGAGCAGATTCTTGCATGAAGTTGGATTGCCACCGGTACCGCAAATGGTCTTCCGCCCGCGGGCAAATCCGTATGTATTTTGGCAAGAGGATGAAATCGAGAAATAGATATTAGCAAAATAAAACATGTTTTGAGGTGAATTAGATGGCTAAGATTGATATTGGACCTCCCGATTACAAAAAGTTTCTATCTCCGATGATTAGAAAGAATTACGGGAAATGGAAGTACCATGAGTATGTTAAACCCGGGGTTATCAGACATGTGGCGGAATCAGAAGATACACTTTACAGTATCAGGATAGGCTCCCCACGCTTAGTAAGCATTGATTTCATCCGCGATATATGTACATTGGCAGATGAATACTGCGAAGGATATCTGCGTTTCACCAGCCGGAATAATATTGAATTTATGACTGGGGATGAATCCAAAGTAGAACCCTTAATTGAAGCCTGTAAAGCTAAAGGATTGCCCGTAGGCGGGACTGGCAAATCACTGAGTAATATTGTGCATACTCAAGGCTGGGTGCACTGCCATACTCCGGCTACCGATGCTTCAGGAATAGTTAAGAGTGTAATGGATGATTTATATGAATACTTTATCCGGGATGATCTTCCGGCCAAACTGAAAGTGGCGATGGCTTGCTGTCTCAACATGTGCGGGGCGGTACATTGCAGCGATATTGCGATTCTAGGTGTGCACAGAACTGCGCCGGTAATAAAACATGAGATAATCCAAAAAGGTACTGAGATTCCCACCTTGGTTGCCTGCTGTCCGACGGGTGCTATTCGACCGGATCCCAAAAATAAAAGTGTCGCAGTTAATGAGGCCAAATGTATGTATTGCGGCAACTGTTATACTATGTCGCCCGGTATGGAAATACTGGATGCCAAGAACGACGGCGTGGCCATTCTGGTTGGGGGCAAGGTATCCAATGCGCGTTCTGCTCCTAGTTTTTCGCGCTTAGTTATTCCGTTTTTACCTAACAATCCGCCGCGTTGGCCCGAAGTAACCGCAGCGGTACGTAACATAGTGGAAACATGGATCAAATATGCCCGCAAGGGTGAACGTGTAGGAGAATGGATTGAACGGATAGGGTGGGAGAGATTCTTTACTTTAGCCAACATCCCATTTTCCGAAAAGTGTATCGACGATTATATTTTCTCGCGGGAAACCTTCCGTACAAGTGCGGCCTTCAAATATTAATACTGTAATCCAGTTGCAATATAAAACCTTTTCCAGGCCTCATAAAAATAACAGAGAGGATGAGTATTATGGAAAAAGGGCCGGCCGACCCAATAATCAAAGAAAAGATCCTGGCTTATTTGGAGACAGTAGAAAAAGCCAAAAGCAAAGATATAGCCAAAGTTATCAAAGAAGCCAAAGCGGATGTGGATAATGCCATCAAGGAATTGGCCATTGAGGATAAAATTGAGTATCTCTACATTACCACAACGTTTGTAGCGCTTAAAGGCAAAGTCGGGGAACCATAAGGCATGCCGGAGGAAGGACGGATTAATATCTAATCCGCCCTTCCCAATTGTGAAAATATCCTTTTCTGGTATTGGTAGGAGGATACAAATGGAAGCCACAATTTATCAAACATTATATGAAAAAAGACAGCAAGTCTTATCCCAATGGCAATCAGCTGCATTTGATGCTTATGGCGGTAATATTGCTTTGCTCAGAAATAAACCGGAGGGGCGTTTTTCTAATCCGGTTGTATATCTAATTGAAAAAGCCACGGGCGAAATTTTTGATTTGTTGATTAAACCCGAAAATGATCAAATCTTGACCGTCTCAGTTAATGAAATCTGTCACCTTATGGCAATTCAGGGATCTAAACCATCCCGAGCTATAAGTTTTATATTTGCGCTTAAACAGATTATTAGAGAAGAACTAAAAGATGAAAATGGCGCCAACTATTGGGCGGCTGAAATGGTAGAGATCGATAAAATTATTGATGAAATTGGTTTGCTTGCTTTCGATATTTATTCAGACTGCCGCGCTGAAATCTGCGATTTAAAAGTAAGTGAAATTAAAAGGATGTATGGGAGAGATGCGGGATGAAGATCTGGTCTTCTCTGCTTGTGGTAATAATATTAACCTCCCTGGCCTGGATCGGGCTTGACGGTCTGCATCTGACCACCCTGTTTGGAATAATCATACCATATACTGCCTTGGTTGCTTTTATCGCAGGTTTTGTCTGGCGTGTGGTTGGTTGGGGAAAGTCGCCGGTACCGTTCTGTATTCCAACTACATGTGGTCAACAACAATCATTGCCTTGGATAAAACAAAATAAAATTGATAACCCTTCAACCACCTGGGGGGTTGTAGGCAGAATGATATTGGAAATTATGCTTTTCCGCTCTTTATTCCGAAACACTAAAACTGAAAAGGTAGAGGATAATCTGGCTTTTGGTTCGGCCCAATGGCTTTGGTTTGGGGCATTGGTATTCCACTGGTCAATGCTGATCATTGTAATCAGACATTTGCGGTTTTTCCTGAACCCGGTTCCCGGTGTAATAAAGCAGTTGGAAGCCTTGGACAGCTTTTTACAAGTGGGAATACCGTTATTATACATTACCGATATGTTATTTTTATTGGCGTTGACTTATCTGTTTTTACGGCGGGTGTTAATTCCGCAAATCAAGTATATATCTATCGCGGCCGACTATTATCCGCTGTTTTTGCTAATGGGAATTGCCATAACCGGTATTCTAATGAGGTATTTCCTAAAAGTAGATCTCTTGGAAGTAAAGGAGTTGACGATGGGGCTGGTTTGCCTGCAGCCGGTTGTATCTGCTGATATAGGAGCAATATTTTATATTCATCTGTTTTTAGTAAGTAGTCTGGTCGCCTATTTTCCCTGGAGCAAACTAATGCATGCCGGAGGGATATTTATGAGCCCTACCAGAAATCTGGCCAATAACAGTCGTATGGTAAGGTACATTAATCCTTGGAATTATGAGGTTAAAACCCACACCTATTCAGAATATGAAGAAGAATTCAGGGATAAGATGCGCAAGGCCGGATTGCCGCTGGAAAAGGAGTGAGGGTATCGTGGCAAAATTACCTAAGAAGGAAGAATTGTTGCAGCATCAATTAAAAACCCCCGCCACCGGCTGGATGAATACCCCGGTTGAGATAAAGCCAGGTATGTTTTGCTATGGTGCCAAAGGGAAAAATTTAAAAATGGTCGATTTCCCGAATGCACGTGACTGGTCACCCAATGATGAGGACTGGCATTTACCGGAAAATTGGCAAGAGATCTTTATTCAGGGTATGGCGGACCGCTTGTCCAAGTACCGCTCATTTAGATTATTTATGGATGTATGTGTACGCTGCGGAGCATGTGCAGATAAATGCCATTTCTACATGGGTACGGGTGATCCTAAAAACATGCCGGTATTAAGGGCAGAGTTGCTGCGCTCGATTTATAGACGGTATTTTACTAAAGCGGGTAAAATATTCGGCCGGTTGGCCGGTGCGCGTGACTTAACCATAGATGTTCTCAAAGAGCTTTGGTACTACTTTTATCAGTGTACTGAATGCAGAAGATGCTCGGTATTTTGTCCTTATGGTATAGATCAGGCTGAGATTACCATTATGGGCAGGGAACTGTTCAACCTGTTAGGGTTGAATATAGACTGGATTGCCGGGCCGGTGGCCAATTGTTATATGAAGGGGAACCACGTAGGTCTGGAACCGCAAACCATTATGGGCAATATTGAGTTTATGCTGGATGACATTGAAACCATTACCGGAAAGCGGATTAAGCCTTCTTTCAATCGCAAAGGTGCTGAAATCCTGTTTGTAGCCCCATCCGGAGATCTCTTTGCTGATCCGGGCATATACACCTGTATGGGTTATTTAATGCTTTTTGAACAGTTGGGGTTGGATTATACCATGAGCACTTATGCCTCCGAAGGCGGAAATTTTGGCTTTTTTACTTCCATGGAAATGGCCAAGCGTTTAAATGCCAAGATCTATGCGGAGGCCAGAAGACTGGGTGTAAAATGGATTCTTGGTGGTGAGTGCGGGCATATGTGGCGGGTCTTAAATCAGTATATGGATACCTGGAATGGACCGGCCGACTTTCTTGAAGTGCCCGTATCGCCTATAACCGGTACGGAATTTACCAATGCCAGATCAACCAAAATGGTGCATATTACGGAGTTTACCGCCGATCTGATTTATCATAACAAATTAAAATTGGATCCCAGCCGCAACGATCACTTACGGGTGACTTTTCATGATTCCTGCAACCCGGCCAGAGGTATGGGGCTGTTGGAAGAGCCCCGCTATATTATTAAAAAAGTATGCAATCACTTTTATGAAATGCCGGAGGAAACAATTCGGGAAAAAACCTTGTGCTGTGGCAGCGGATCCGGACTGAATGCCGGTGAAGATATGGAACTGCGTCTTAGAGGAGGATTTCCGCGAGCCAATGCCGTTAAATATGTGCAGGAACAGTATGGGGTCAACGTATTAGCCAATGTATGTGCGGTTGATCGCGCGGCCTTTCCTGCTCTCATGGATTACTGGGTTCCGGGTATAAAAGTGATGGGCGTTCATGAACTTTTGGGCAATGCATTGGTAATGGACGATGAAATAGCAAGAACCCTGGACTTGAGAAGTGAACCACTACCAAATAAAGGGGAAACAAGTGATGTATAACGGCAAGAAAATTATACTAGGTCTTATGATTTTTGTATTATTAGTTACTTCTCCCGTTTTGGCAAACATTGGCAAGGAAAACGAGCCGCCGGAAATTGACCTGGATACTCCTGCCATTAGTCAATTGGAGCAAAGACAGTGCGTAGAATCGCCTGAATATATGCTTGCCAATCACATGCGGATGCTTAACGAATGGCGTGATAAGGCCTTACGTGAAGGGAAAACCGTATATATCAGCGACTCCGGTAAGGAGTATGAGATGAGTTTGGAAAATGGCTGCTTGCAGTGTCACTCCAACCAAGAGCAATTCTGCGACTCCTGTCATACTTATACTGAAGTTGAGCCTTATTGCTGGGATTGCCACAATGGATCGAAAGGAGCCGATCTGGAAAAATGAACAGACGAGATTTTCTTAAGGTTGGAGCGCTAACGGCAGCAGGTATAGGCGGGACCATCATTTTTGAAGGCTTACGCAACTCGGGGGCTCAGGCTGGTGTGATAAAAGAAAGCAATCAGGCGCTGAAAGCCAAACATTGGGGCATGGTCGTAGATGTGGACAAATTCAAAAGTCCTGAAGATATACAACGTATAGCTGAAGCATGCCATAAGTATCACAATGTACCGGATATTGATGATCCCGATAATGAAATTAAATGGATCTGGCGGGAAGATTTTGAACATACATTTACGGAATTGGATAATCCCTATTTGAACGACAAAATAAAGGAAGCCAATTTTCCTGTTTTATGCAATCATTGTGAAAATCCGGTTTGCGTGCGGGTATGCCCCACTCAGGCGACATTTAAGCGTGATGATGGTATTGTGGCCATGGATTACCATCGTTGCATAGGCTGCAGGTTTTGTATGACCGCTTGTCCGTTTGGAGCCAGAAGTTTTAATTTTGTTGACCCTCGGTCTCATATAAAAAACGTAAATACGGAAATACCGACCCGCACCCAAGGTGTAGTGGAAAAATGCACGTTTTGTGTGGAGAGATTAGAAAAAGGTCTGCCTCCTGTTTGCGTGGAGGCGTCCAATGGCGGTATTTTGTTTGGCGATTTAAATGATCCTGAATCAGACGTACGCAAGATTCTTACGGGGAACTTCGCTATCAGACGTAAAGAAGAATTGGGAACAGGACCAAGTATTTATTACGTAATCAGGGGAGGCAAAGATAGTGCTTGAGAAGGCTTTGACCGGAAGTAAACGTTATTATGCCTGGATCAGCTTATTATTAGTATTGATTATCGCCGGATTAAGCGCTTACATGCGACAGTTCAATTATGGCTTGGGTATTACCGGGATGAGCCGGGATGTGACCTGGGGGTTATATATATCACAGTTCACTTTTATGGTGGGGGTAGCGGCATCAGCGGTTATGGTGGCAATACCATATTATCTGCATGATTATAAAATATTTGGCCAGATTGTTATATTGGGCGAATTTTTAGCCGTAGCAGCAGTTATCGTATGTATGCTTTTCATCTTTGTTGATATGGGACAGCCTGCACGATTCCTGAATATTGTTTTGCATCCGACACCTCATTCGGTTATGTTCTGGGATATGTGCGTACTTTTAGGTTACTTGTTGTTAAACCTATTTATTGGCTGGACAGTAATGGGGGCGGAAAAGAAAAGAGTGCCTCCGCCGCGTTGGACTAAAGTATTAGCGTATGTTGCAATCCCCTGGGCCATAAGTATTCATACCGTAACGGCGTTTTTATATGCAGGCCTGCCGGGAAGATATTACTGGTTGTCTGCAATTATGGCGGCACGATTCCTAGCGTCAGCATTTGCAGCCGGTCCGGCCCTCCTTATATTGCTTTGCCTTTTACTCAGGAAGCTCACTGCCTTTAAAGCTCCGGCAGAAGCAATTCAAGCGCTGGCCAAAATTGTAACTTATGCAATGATAGCCAATGTATTTTTCTTCATGCTGGAAGTTTTCACAGCGTTTTACAGCAATATACCCGGACATAAGGCGGCATTGCAATACCTTTTTGCCGGTCTTGACGGTTTCAATAATCTGGTGCCTTTTATGTGGACTGCCGCGGTGCTGGCTTTTCTCGGAATTATTATGCTGCTTATTCCGAAGTTGAGGCGCAATGAGAAGGTTCTTACGGTTGCACTTATTGCCGTGTTTGTAGCTGCGTGGTTAGATAAAGGACTTGGGTTGGTTCTGGGAGGATTTGTCCCCAATGCATTTGACCGCGTTAAAGAATATATACCTACAAGTACAGAGTTAACTATAATTCTGGGGGTTTATGCTATAGGCATCCTGCTGTTGACAATATTGTATAAGGTGGTTATTGGCGTTAGGGAACAAAGTATGGATTGTGAGCACTAGTGAAATTTATTGTGTCTTTATGTTCCTGGCTTTTCTAATCCTTATAGAGGCCAGGCATAAAATAAGGATAAGAAAGGAGGAATCAAAATGCCAGAATTGAAAGTCGGTGACCGTACGCTGCTTCTTGATGAGGATGGTTTTCTTGATAATGCCGATGACTGGAATGAAGAAGTAGCTCAAGTCCTGGCTGCTACCGAAGAAGTAGAACTCACACCGGAACATTGGGAAATCATTAACTATCTGCGCAAATATTATGCAGAGTTCAATGTGGCTCCGATGGTAAGAAAACTTCTAAAGGATACGGGGAAAAGTCAATCTGAAATATACAATCTATTCCCCAGCGGTCCGGGAAAAGGTGCATGTAAAATCGCAGGTTTGCCAAAGCCCACAGGATGTGTGTAAAAAAACCGTTAGCTTGTGAAAACATTAGTTTTCCCAAGCTAACGAGGTTTTGAGCAAAGGAGGGATGAGACCGGAATAAACCCGCAATTCGCCGCTTTGTCAAAAGAACATAAAAAATAAGGAGATGGAACTATGAATCAGCCTAAAACTGTATCTTCCGGTGGCATCTCAGAATTATGGAAAAAAGAGGACTGGTGGGCGGTCTGGCTTGGTATGGGGATTGTAATCGTTGCCTTGATTTTTTGGGCGGCGGGTGGCAGTCTTAAATCCATAGCCATCAGTGTGCCAAGTTATGATGCTTTCAGTGCTATCCCAGTATTCTTTGCCGAAAAAATCGGCGGTCTGATAGGTCTTTTTATTGTTTTGATAGTGGTGTTTTCTATTGCCGTAAAAATTCTGGGGCATGATTTAAAGGAATTTATTCCCGGCTTCATCATTTTGTTTTTACTGGCGGTTCTGGTTCAGGTTCTTGGTTCCTGGAATCCAATGAAGGAATATAACCTGGAGGCTCCTGTTTTGGCTCTTATTATAGGTATGATCCTGGGTAATTTTATAAAAACACCCAAATGGTTAGATACATCCCTGCGAACCGAATTTTATGTTAAAACCGGAATCGTGCTGCTGGGTGCCACGCTCCCCTTCACCCTGATCATGTCCTCGGGGCCGGTAGCTTTTCTGCAGGCCACCATTATTGCGGTAACTACCTGGCTGGTTATTTACTTTGTTGGTACTAGATTCTTTGGGCTGGATAAACGGTTTGCCGCTACCTTGGGGGCAGGCGGGTCCATTTGCGGAGTGTCCGCCTCTATTGCGGTGGGTAGCTCAGTGAATGCGGAATCCGACCATGTTTCTATTTCCATTGCCCTGGTAGTAATTTACGCTACCATCATGGTTTTTCTGTTGCCTATACTGATTCATGCGCTGGGACTTCCTGATGGTCCTGCCGGAGCCTGGATCGGCACCTCCGAGTTTGCCGATGCAGCGGGGATGGCGGCGGCGGCCCAAATCAGTGATAAAGCCGTGGAATCTTTTACCTTGATGAAAGTGGTGGGCCGTGATATGTTCATTGGAGTTTGGTGCTTTATTCTGGCTATTATTTCCGTTACCAAGTGGGAAAAGCGCGAAGAGGGCACCAAACCTGACGCTAAAGAAATCTGGTTCCGCTTCCCCAAATTTGTATTGGGTTTCTTCGTGGCTTCCATTCTGATGACCCTGGTGATTGCAAGTGTGGATCCCAGCTCGGCTGAGGTAATCAATTCCGACGTAACCAGCCCGGTCAAGACTCTGCGAACCTGGTGCTTTGTATTATGCTTCCTGTGTATTGGCCTGACCACCCGCTTCAAAGAACTGGCCAAGGCAGGTTTAAAACCTTTCTTGGCGTTTACAACCGGTGTACTGGTGAACGTACCTTTAGGTTATATATTCTCCGTTTTGCTCCTGGGGGCTTTTTGGGCCAGTCTCTAAAACCATCTAAAGTTTGAATACGCGTTATGCATTGTCCGAGGATGAAAGCAGGCCTCCCTTGCGGAGGGAGGCCTTTGCTTAAAAGGAGTATGATGTTAAATGAAAGAAGAAGCCAGCCTTTGTATTCAAAGAGCACGATTTTTCTTTTACTTTTTTGAGGAAGGCGAATGGAAGAGGAAAGAAAAGACTCCTTTAGAAAGGTTTGCTCAGCTCAAGCATGCGGGGCCCGCTGATATCCTGGCCTTGAAAGAAGCTTTGGATCGGCGCTTGGAACGGATTGCGCAGATGGTGGCAATATTGACCAAGGTTCATGATGATTGGGCCATCACCACTAAAAAAGATTATATATTGCTGGAGACCGAAACCTTTGATTTTACTAAAGCGGTCAAAATATTGAATGAGCATGGCTTTACCAATGACGATTTTGTTCTACGTTCCGAGTATACCCGTAAATGGGGTATGATGTAATTAATAGAAATGATCGGGGTATAATCAACCGGATAAAAAAATTCCGAGTACAGTCGCCACGCTGCTGTAAAGATGCTGGCTCGAAGAAACTGCGATGGTATACGGTGTTGATTTCTACAGCTGTATAAGCTGCATAAAAAAGGTGGAAAGACACATGTATCAACAGGAATTTTTTATTTTCAAGACGGTGGCCGATACCAAGAATATAACCTTGGCTGCCAAGCAATTACATATCAGCCAACCGGCGGTCAGTCTCCAAATCCAAAATATTGAGAATTACTATGGGACCAAATTTTTTAACCGCAGCAACAAGGGAGTGACTTTGACCAAAGCCGGTCTTATCTTTTACGATTATGTCTGCCAGATACTTGATATGATGAAAAATGCCCATGAGGAGATTAACGAGCTTGCTGATGATCATCGCGGTGAGGTGGAGATAGGGGCGACACTGACCATTGGTGAATATGTTCTTCCCAATATTCTGGCGTGTTTGTACCAAATACGGCCGGATATAGATTTTAAAGTGACTATAGCCAACACTGAAACCGTTTCCCAGGATATACTGGGGAAAAAGTACCGCATTGCCTTGGTTGAAGGACCGGTACCCGATAACAGAGATTTAATAATTGAAAACTTTTGGCACGATGAGTTGGCTCTGGTGGTTCCCTATTATCATCCTTGGGCACGAAAAGGGAGCGTAACCTTGAGTGAACTGTGCAAAGCCCGCCTGATTCTAAGAGAGGTGGGCTCAGGAACACGTAGCGTCTTTGAACTTTTCCTGCAGGAAAAGGGTTATTCTCTATCGGATTTCAATATAACGATGGAATTAGGCAGTACCCAGGCTATTAAACAGGTCGTGGCTATCGGTCTGGGTGTTACTATAATTTCTGCCTTAACCGTACGCAGAGAATGCGAAGATCATCTGCTCAAGGTGATAAAAATTCAAGATTGTTATATGGGACGGCCCCTGAATATCCTCACCAATGCTAATAATGCTAATACTAAAGAAGAAAGTTTCCTTATTGACTTCCTGCATAATCAGGACTTGTTTGAGCGAGCCCTGCATATGGACTGTACGTCCGAGAGTTTTATGGATGCTTGCGCAGACAACATGGCATTGATGCTGAACAATCCTTGATGAAATGCGGGCGCTGGCAATATGCTGCGGTTACCCTTCTAATCGATAGGAATATGTTAGAATGTTAATATCTACATCTTCGATCTGTTTAGAAGGGGTGATATTAAAATGATTAAACAGGAGTGCTTGATTTTCAAAGAAGTGGCTGAAACAAAAAATATCACAGCGGCAGCCAGACGGTTGCATATCAGCCAGCCGACGATAAGTCTGCAGATCCAGAATATCGAAGAGCACTATGGCGCGAGATTTTTTAATCGCAGTAATAAAGGCGTTACCTTAACCAAAGCCGGGGCTATTTTTTATGATTACGTATGCAAGATGTTGGACATGTTAACAAATGCACAGCAAGAGATTAACAAACTTTCGGAGGATCATCGCGGGGAGATTAAGCTGGGCGCTACCTTAACTATTGGAGAGTATGTTATACCGAACATTCTTGCCTGTCTCTACCAGATAAGACCCGATATTGATTTTAAGGTAAGCATAGCCAATACTGAAACAATAGCGCGGGATGTGCTGGAAAGAAGATTCCATATCGGATTGGTGGAAGGACCGGTACCGGATAATAAGGATTTGAAAATCGAAAATTTTGGGCATGACGAATTAGTAGTGGTTGTTCCTTATCATCATCCCTGGGCTAAAAAAGGAAGTATTGCTTTAAACGAACTGACCCAAGCCAGATTGATCTTAAGAGAGGTTGGTTCGGGAACACGTAAAGTTGTTGAATTGTTTCTTAAAGAAAATGGTTTCGCTTTGGAGAACCTCAATATTACGATGGAACTAGGCAGTACCCAATCGATCAAACAGGTGGTAGCCACTGGTTTGGGAGTTACAATTATTTCTGCTTTGACCGTACGCAAGGAATGTGAGGATAAAATCCTGAAAACCATCCGCATCAAAGATTTATGTATGGATCGTCCCCTGAACATAATAACTAATATCAATAATTACAAGACCAAAGAAGAAGGTTATTTTATTGATTTCCTACATAATCCGGATTTATTTACCAGGGCCTTGCAAATGGAGTACCCCGTGAGTGATTTTAAACTTATGCCAGAGGAATAAAAAATGAAAGAAGATTGTAGAATCGCGGTAGTATCAATGGCTTCAATTACAGGCAGGATAGATCTGAATGTAGATAAAATCATTAATATAACCAAAAGAACGGTAAAAAACGGAGCCAAGCTGGTAGTTTTCCCGGAAATGGCCTTGCAAGGCTATTCCAATAGTGATATGGATGTTTTAGCTCTAACCCTGATTGATCCGGTTATTAAACAATTAGCCAGAATTGCCTCGGAATTGCAGGTTACATTACTAGTGGGTTTTGCGGAACGCTCGGAAGATAATCAAAAACCTTATATCTCTCAATTAGTAGCCTTCCCTGATGGCAAAGTATCAACTTATCGTAAGGTGCATCTGGGACGTTTGGAAAAGCAATGGTTTACAGCCGGGACCGAATTTCCCGTTTTCAGCAGCCAAGGGATAAAATTTGCGGTAGGGATATGCTGGGATTGGCATTTCCCGGAAATGGCAGCCATATATTCCCTTAAAGGTGCGGAGGTTTTGTTTGCCCCCCATGCTTCATTAAAGATTTCCGGTAACCGCAATAAGATGTGGAAGCAGTATATGGGAACCAGAGCCTATGATAATTCTGTATATTTAGCTGCCTGTAATATGTCCGGAGTAGATAGTAGGGGAAGAGAATTCAGTAGTGGAGCAATGGTTTGGGGACCTAAAGGTGAAATCCTGGCTGAGTCTCTTAATGAAAATGAGAAGGTTTTATATGCCGACCTGTCTGCTTTTAAATTAAATGAACTGCGCACCGTAGAACGAAAATCGATGAAGGATAGTTTCTTTTTGGCCTATCGCCGTAAGGAAATGTACACTGAGTTGCTGGAACTGGAAGTAGGATCATCTCAGGAAGCCCAATAAGAATATTTAGTTTTTGAAGCAGCCAATCATAGCACTAATTTTTATAATATTCTAAATGGGGATTTGAAATGAATAGTTGGAAAAAGAAAATATGGCTTTTTTTTGCTTCAATGAAAACCGGCTTGTTCCTATTGGGTTTAATAGTAATTGTTTCTGCGGCGGGAACATTATTTTCAGCCAATATATATGAATCATGGTTTTTCAAATTAATATTTGCACTTTTGGCCATTAATTTGGGTGTTTGCAGTATTAATCGTTTCAAGATTGCTTACCGGTGCACCTTTTATCCCTCAATTCCACGCAACATACATGCGGTACCGCCCAAAATACGTTCATTTATAGCAGGTAAATCCGGCGCCTTGCGCATGCAGTTGGAAAAAGTACTGAATGCCCGGGGATATGGCATGGTCAGCATGGAAACGGATGCTGGGTGGGCTTTTGCAGCCCTAAAACATCGGTGGGGGTATTGGGGTACTTTCATAGTACATATTGCTTTTATCATGATTATTGTCGGGATAATGATGGGTAATTTTGGCTTTTCCGGAAAACTAACCGCCTGGCAGGGTGAAGTGGTGAGCTTTAATAAAATCAACTTCAATAAGGGCTGCGCAGACAAAAACTATAGTATCAGGATTAATTCCATTGAAGACCGTTTTATGCCCAATGGTGAAAGGGACAACTGGTATACCAATATTAGTATAATACGAGATGATAAGGAGTTGGCCCGGGGTACACTTTCTGTAAACCATCCTTTTAAATATGACGGGATTTACTATTACCAAAGCAGTTATATGGATTATGCCAGGATTACAATTGCAAAAGAAGGTGAGACTTTCGAAGGTATAGTCCCGCTGGGACTTGTCGCCGGCGAAGAAAAAGTGGCAACTGGCATGCAATACCGTTTTGGACAAGAAATCGGGAATAGCAAAATTTATGTTAAAGGGCTCAAGCTGCAGAACCAACCTTATGTATATATGCAAATCTACGACCGCAAGGTTGAAAAAGAACCTGCTATGCTAAAACTTTCGCAGGGACAGACCGGAACTATTTTTGACCAGACCCGGATAACCCTGCCGGAGTTAACTAATTCTACCGGCTTAGAAATTAAAGCTGATCCCGGGGTATCTGTAGTCTGGTTGGGAAGCGGTCTCCTATTGGCGGGATTGATACTGTCTTTTTACCGGCGGCCTTTATTGGTTTCCGGTGTATTTACCGGCAAAGAAGAGGAGGGAATACTTCTACTGGGGATGTCTACCGGTAGAATGCAGCGATATAATAAAACCGATTTTGACCATATAATTAAATTTCTTAACCAGTTATAACAGTTGCGAACAGGAGAAATATTAATGTATCAAG
>DHSK01000144.1 GCA_002408445.1 Syntrophomonas sp. UBA5288 | reverse complement strand
GGTGTAACTGTTAAACTAAATTGAACAGAAAACAACAAATAAGAATGAACAGTATTTACCACAATCCTCCAAAAAGGCTATGATTGAGCTGGAAATAAAACAGCTTTGGTCATAGCTAAGGAGGAAGAAATGAACGTAGCAGAAGGGTGGAATATGTATTCAGAGATCCAGAGTTTAAAGGACATGCATTTTAATGTAAGCCAGATCTCCAAGCGTCTTGATCTATCCCGGACAACAGTGTACAAATATCTAAATCTAAGTCCCGATGAAATGGAACTGGTTTTAGAAAGTCAAAAGAAACGGACTAAGAAACTTGATAAACATCGGGATTTAATCAGATCATGGTTAACACAATATCCGGATATGACTAGTGCACAGGTACTGGACTGGCTGCAGGAACGAAAAATAGATGGAGGTGTCAGCGAAGGAACAGTCAGAAATTATGTCAATCAGTTAAGAAAGGAGTGTGGAATTCCTAAAATTAAGTACAATCGTCAATATGAAGCTGTTGATGAATTACCTGCCGGGCAGCAGATGCAGATGGATTTTGGACAAATGACTTTACGCAGCAGTACTGGCAGGAGTATAACTCTCTATTTTGCAACCTTCGTATTAGCCCACTCCCGTTACAAATATGTAGAGTGGCTGAATTGTCCGTTTACGACCCGAGATTTAATTAAGGTCCATGAAAATGCATTTGAATATTATGGAGGGATGACCAAGGAAATAGTATATGATCAGGATCATCTCATACTGGTCAGCGAAAACGCTGGCGATCTACTGCTCACCAAAGAGTTTGCAGAATACCAAAAGGCCCGAAGATTCAAGATTTACATGTGTAGAAAAGCTGATCCGGAAAGCAAAGGGAAGGTTGAAAATGTAGTGAAATATGTAAAACGCAACTTTGCTAAGAACCGCATCTTTCATAACCTCGAAAAGCTAAACGAAAACTGTCTGGCCTGGTTAGAAAGAACCGGCAATGGTAAAGTCCACAATACGATAAAAAAGATACCGGCAGAAGTGTTTGCCCTCGAAAAACAACACCTCATCCCGGTACCCCACAAAATAAATATTTCAACTACTAAAAGTATAACCAGAGTAATCCGTAAAGACAACACCATAGCATATCAAGGAAATCGTTATGCACTGCCTCTGGGCAGTTACAAACCGGACAAATATGTGGAACTTAAAGAGGAGGAAAACATGCTGGTGATTTTAGATTCTGATACCAGCAAGGCAATCATCCACTACCCCCTTTCCAAGGAAAAAGGTCGGCTGTTAAAAAGCAGTGAATGCCGTCGGGAAAAAGATAAGGGAATAGACGCCTATCTTACAGAGGTGACTAAGTTACTTAATGACTCCCAGGATGCCTATCGTTTTCTTGAACTGGTACGGCAGAACAAGCCCCGCTATATTCGGGATCAACTCAAAATCATCAAGGATAACTGCGTAGACAGGTCTGAGCAAGTTAATGAGCAGGCTCTTCAATTCTGCTTAAAACATAAGCTTTACTCAGCTACTGACCTGGTGGATACTATGAATTATTTTACCGGACAAAACAAAAAGGAACTATCAGAGCAAAAGCTTTCGCCTGAAATAAAGCCATTGGATGAGATGAACCGTTCAGTATTAAAGACCCAAGTAGAAATACGGGATTTTGCTGTATATGTTAAAGAATTAGAAGGGGTGAATCAATGCCAGGAGAACTTGAACAGTTAAAAGACTACATGACTCGTTTACATATAACTGAGGCGGCTGCAGTAGTAGATGAAATACTTATGGATGCCCAGGTTAAGGAACCCAGTTACCAATCTTTTTTGATGACCTTAATGGAACATGAGATAAAAAAGCGGGAAGAAAAACAACTGGGCCGGTTGTACAAACTGGCCTCATTTCCCGAATGCAAGACACTGGACGATTTTAATATTGATGAACAAGAGTCCCTGAGCAAGAAACAGTTACTGCAGCTAAAAGAGTTATTATGGTTGGAACAGGCGTATACCCTGATCCTATTAGGGCCCCCAGGAGTAGGAAAAACTTTGTTGTCTATCGGCCTGGGAATGGAAGCTATCAACCGTGGATATCGGGTAAGTTTTGTTCGGATGGATGATTTGATTCATTTATTAAAAACTGAGGAGATTAGCCGCAATTCCCGGGCTAAGATAAAACGAATGGTTTCCTCTGATCTGGTGATAATTGATGATCTGATGTTTATGGCCATTGACCGGCATGAAGCCAATCTTTTCTTTCAATTAATCAACAAGCTCTATGGCCAGACCTCAATAATTATCACATCCAACAAAAACCCGGAAGATTGGGGAGATATCCTGGGTGATCCCGCTATTACCACTGCCATCCTGGATCGGCTTATCCACAAAAGTGAAGTCATCCACTTAACCGGAGACAGCTACCGGATAAAGCACCGTCAAACCATTTTTGGCAATAACTAGGTGTCCAAAGTTATTTATCATTTTTTGTTCATTTTTACTTGACGGTTACA
>DHSK01000043.1 GCA_002408445.1 Syntrophomonas sp. UBA5288 | reverse complement strand
TCTACATCCTGCCGGCGCTTCATCTGGGGCAGGTCCATTACGTAAACCGGAGCATCCTGGGCCAAAATCTCCCAGGCTTTTTTCTTGCCGTCGCAGGTTGTCTCTCCTATATATAAATCGGGAATCCGGAAAAAGGGACAGGTCTTGTCGAGACGGGCGCCGATGGATGCTTTGATGAGTGAACAGGTATTTAGAGGAAGTACGGTCTCTCCCCCGGGGACCCAGAACTGGGAACCACCGCATAATCCCGTAGCAATGCCGCCGGCAGCAATAATGATTTCATCCGGGACATAAACACAGAAAGTACCGAATACCTTGCCGCCGTTTTGACGGTGTTGTACCAGCTCCGCCGGGCGTATCCCGTGAATATCTGCCACCACCGCATCAAAATAATTCATGCCTTGAGGCCGCTGGTCCTGCAGCAAATACACTTGCTGAAACATATCGGGCAAAACCGCACCCAGCATATCATGCTTTTCCACGTCCATCCCTAAATCGATCCACATCTGTCGATAATCAGCCATAATGATTCCTCCTTACTATCGTGTTAATGATTACTTTTCCAAAGATACCTACAGCAACATATTAACACTATAAAGGTTATAATAGAAATAACCATAGGTTATAATAAGGAGGGGCGGGCGGTATGCGAAAATCAACCCGTCTTAGCTTTGTTCAGTAAACGATCTGCCGGCTGTAAAGCTGGTGGGCGGCCAGCAGCAGGCGATGAGCAGCATCGGTGCGAAGATATTCCGGGTTGAGGTCTTTGATCCTTACCCGGTCAAGTCCATCGGCATCCTTAAAAGCGTCGTATAGCCTTAAAGTTCGGTCCACGTCGGGAAGGTCATAGCGGTTTAACTTTTTATATGCGCTCTGATCCGGAATAGCATGATTCTGGACTAAGAATCTTAAAATCTCCCGGTCCTGATAATCAGACATTTCAAGCAGATGCTCCTGGATTAACTTATCGTAACTGGCTATACCGTGGTCCGGATCATAACCATCATTTATCCGGCCAATATCGTGGTAGATAGATGCCAAACCCAAAATGCGGCTGTCTTCCTTCCCATACTTCTCCAAATAAGAAATGATCAAGCTTAACAACAGGACCCGCCTGGTATGACCGAGAGCATGAACCCCCTGAGGGTTATGGAACCATTGGTTGTTTATTTGCTGAGCATAGAAATTATATTGCCGGACTATTCCGGCCGCCCTTAATTCTGAATCGAATTCCCGCAGATCGATCAAATCCATCACTTCTATCTGCTGAACCTCATGCGGTTTAACCTGGAGCTCCTTTTTCGACTTGTCATTATTATAGGAAATAATGTGATCAAGATGTATCCGGCCCCGGTAGACTGATGATACCGGATCACACGCCAGGGCCTGCAATATGGCCAGATTGACATCGGTAGTCCAGGCGGATGCCTCTTCGATTGATTCCTGTTTAGCCTTCCGGCTCCGGTATACCTGTACATACCCCGCTTCATCAGCTACCGGTTTAGCGCTTGTGACGCCCTTATACTTTACTGCCTTTTTAATAAATTCTTCGGTGAAAAATTCCGGGCTGTTTTCGTTAAACCTCCAAACCCGCTCAAAAAGACGGTATTTATCCTGATCGGGGATGAAATTGAAAACTTCCATGAAAAGTTCCGGAGCCAATCGGCTGTCCACCAATGACAGAAACCGGTCAAAATCTCTTTTGGCTACGCTCTCATTTATGTCCCGGTTGACCCGGTTAATGAGATCCTTTATCTCGCCGGTTTTATGGTTAATATCACTAAAGCTGAGCATTACCGTACCACGGTAATAGCAGTAGGGTAATTCCGCATCATGGGGATTGAAATAAAAATCATCCAGGCTTAATCCTTCGCTGTTTATCTGGCTCTGCAAAGGGGCAAGAACAAACCCGTCAGGTTTAAAAGGGCTGGTTTCCAGTTTGCTTAGAGGAATAAGGGGATTCCTTTCTATAAAATTCTGGTAGGCTTTCGGTCTCATCAGCACCATCCCATTCTCATTGTTTAATGGCTTTTTACTTAAGTTTACCTTAAATAAGGAAGGTTATCATAAACCTATAACATTTTACTAAATAGTATGCTTCGAATTTTTAATGAATGGTTGTGTGCTGCGAATAAGGAAGGTTATTTTGAATAGTATTTTGCATTCCCTCAGACGGGTGGTTTGGGGGAATTTTTATTTACTAACTTATATAGGCTTATGTGTCAGGAAACTCGCTTATATCTACATTTTAACCTATTTTCGACCATTTGTCCTTATATATAGATTCCATTTGTTTGCTCAATTAAATTTACCTCTAGCAGGAAAATTAGTATATATTGTCTAATTTTATAATTATAAGGCGAAGCAGTATATGACTGGGACGTTGATTATAACCTGGTCATGGTAATTTGACCCTTAACAGTTAAAAAAGCGGCGGCGGTTTTAAAGAAAATTATCTGTGCGGCTGGGAGCAGGCTCCCAGCAAATAAACTAATATCTGGTAAAAATTGTCTGAAAAGGGTGAGACGAACTGAATATTTTGCTTGTAAATGACGACAAACACTATCGATCGGAAATAGCGAATTTTCTTAGAAACTCCGGGCACAGGGTAATAGAAAAGGGCGACGCTAATGAAGCTCTGAGAGCTTTCCAGTCGGCAGACTTCCATCTGGTCCTGGCCGATGATAGAATGCCTAACATGTCCGGAATCGAGTTTCTGCGTAAAATCAAAAGTACGCCCCGTGGGCAGGATGCGGATATAGTCGTTGTTACCGCTTATGGTAATATGCAAACGGCTATTGAAACTATTCGGGCGGGTGCCTATGACTATTTACTGAAACCCCTGAATATTGATGAGTTAATCGCCGTAATTAAACGAGTGGCTGAGCACCTGGCCTTGAAACGGGAGAACAAGGTGTTAAAGTTAAGATTTGCCGAGGCCGTGGCAAATGCTACCCAACAGACCAGACAGGAACTGCTCAGCCTTAGAAAGGCCTATATCGAAGCAATTGGATTAAAAAATATGGGCTTTCATTCCGCCGTGATGAAGAGAATTCTAAAACTGGCCTGGCAGTTTCATGCCAATGCATCGCTTCCTGTATTAATTGATGGAGAAACAGGAACCGGCAAAGAGGTTATTGCCAGGATCATTCACTATGGTCAGGGTGATGTAAGCACTCCTTTTATTGCACTTAATTGTGCTGCTGCTGAACCTTCGGTGCTTGAAGAAGAATTATTCGGTTGTGAGGAAAGTAATTTTACCGCTGCGACTGTAAGCGGACGAAAAGGGAAGCTTGATTTAGCCAGGGGAGGGACCCTCTTTCTGGATGAAATAACCGAGATGCCTTCCGCTTTACAGTCCCAATTGGTACGGGTTATTAAAGAAAAGGAATACTTCCGGGTGGGGGGAGTCAAGGTTATGAAAGCCGATGTACGGATAATAGGAGCGACCAGGCGAAATATTGAAAAGGAGGTAGCTCAGGGTACATTTCCGTACGATCTGTTCTGTCTCCTCAATAAGAGCAGAATTCATCTTCCTCCGCTGCGGGAACGTGCCGAGGATATTTTGCCTCTGGCCACTCTGTTTTTATCTGAATTTGCGGCTGAAAAGGGTAAAGGCTTTGAAGCCATCAGCCAGGAAGCAGCTGATACAATTCTTTCCCATGACTGGCCCGGGAATATAAAGGAACTTAGAAATGCTATCCAACGTATAGTCCTGACCTCGGATGATACTATGCTAAAACCGGCTCATCTGGCTTTTTTAAACCCTAATAGCTCCCTGGCTGACTGACAGCCGGTATCAATGTCCACCCAGTTGGACTTAAATAACATCACACTTCTTCCCGGCAGTTTGCCGGTCAAAGAATGGTAGGACCAGGCATGGGAACGGTTCTCATGCCTGGGAGAACGTATTGAACGCCTGATTTTCGTATTACATAACTTATTAAACATGTTTATGGAGGCTATTTTGGGCCTTCTATTTTTTTCTATAAAATTATACATTTATATAAAAATGGGTGTAAAAAAAAGATTTAACGCGTTATTGCTATAATAATCTTAATTAAGGTGGGGTGCTGCGGTTTAAATATAAATATTAAAAAAAGGGGGGCGATTTATGGAGTGATATGCCAAGAACCAGGTTAATTCCTGGTAATTTTTTTGGGCTTGGAAGCTCATAGATACTGACCGGGTAGGAAATATCATAACACATCAAAAGAACTAGGCATTTCTATTACTATTCAAATTAAAGGAGATAGCGAATATGAACATTAGATCTAAATTGATTAGTGGTTTCCTTCTGGTAATAGCGTTATTTGCAATTGGAACTGCATTTACCTACAACGGAATATTAAAGACAGATACCGGCATAGACAAACTTGATAAAGAGTGGCTTCCCTCCGTAGTTTATATAAGCAGGATTAACGGCTGTATTTCAGATGTGCCCGGGGATGTCCTGCAATTAGCGGTTGAGACTGACCCTGATAATATGAAGCAAATCGAAGCTCTGATGAACGAGAGTTTACAGCAGGTAGAAGAATATTCGGAGAAATACCAAAACAATCTTTCCACCTCTGAAGAACGAGCTCTTTATGAAAAATTCCGGAGCAACTGGACGGATTATCTGGGACAACTTTCTGCTATAACTGCCGATGCTAAAGCGAATAATCTGGCAGGGGCCTATCAGAAATATACAGCTTCTTACTCAACCTGGCAGCAGGCCGACCGTATTTTGGAAGAACTTACGGCTTATGATGTCAAGCAGGCCAATGATACTGCCAACAAAGCTTCAAAAGCAGCTGAGGCGGCTAAAAGATCAGTTGTACTGGCCTGTGAGCTGGTTGCTCTGTTCGGTATTATTTTTGCGCTATTCTTCGCTGCCCGCATTTCCAAACCTTTACAGAGAACCGTAGCGCTGGCAGGGAAGATTGCAGATTGTGATTTAACCGAAGCTGTAATAGAGCGAGACATAAATCGTAAAGATGAAATCGGTTTATTAAGCAAGTCCCTCAATCAGATGACCATAGCACTGCGGGATATGGTGGGTCAGATAAAGGACAAGTCTCAGTATATAGCATCTTCCAGTCAACAGATTTCAGCTTCCGGTCAAAGTATCTCGGCTGATATGGAAGAAGTTACGTCCTCAACTGAAGAAATCGCAGCGGGCTTGGAGGAAGTGTCCGCTTCGACCCAGCAGATGAATGCCTCCGGAGAAGAAATCCGGAGTTCACTGGAACAATTAACGGCCGAGGTCGAAAACGGCAATGAAAAGGCAAGAGAGATAGAGATTAAGGCGCTTAAAATGCAAAAAAATACAGAGGATTCCAGCCTGTCTACCAAAGAGTTGTATGACAAAATCAATATCCAGATGGTAAAGGCGATTGAAGAAGCTAAAGTCGTGGATGAAATCTCAACCTTGGCAACTAATATAGCCGCTATTGCTGATCAGACTAATCTGCTGGCCTTAAATGCCGCAATTGAAGCTGCCCGGGCAGGAGAACAAGGGAGAGGATTTGCGGTGGTTGCAGAGGAGGTTCGCCAATTAGCGGAAGAATCTGCCTCTGCAGTCGGTAATATTCAGGAAATGACCAAGCAAGTACAACAATCCATCAGTGTATTAATTTATCATGCCAACGAATTATTAAAGTTTATTAATGAGGATGTTGCGAAAGACTACGAAGCTATGATGGCAATGGGCGAAGATTACAAGAATGATACTAAAATGTTTGAATCGTTGATCAATAAGACGACCGATATGGCCGAACAAGTTCTGAGTGCTACGGCTGAAATCAGCAATTCCATTGATACGGTAGCCTCCACTATGGAACAGAGCAGTGCCGGTGCCCAGGAAATTGCCCGGGGTTCGGAAAACACCAGCAGGTCACTGGAGCAAACAACCAGATCATCAGTGGCACTGGCTAAGACAGCTGATGAACTTAATATGCTGGTAAACAAGTTCAGAATTTAGGTGGGCAGGCACTTTTGAAATTTATTTAAAGTAAAGGGACGTTTGGTTTCAAACGTCCCCCTCTTTTGAGCTATTTGCTTTATTAACGTTATATAGTATCATATCTTTTGTCTGTATTTATAACAATTTGCAATAATAATTGAAGTAACGAATGGAGAAACAGTCATGTTGGTACGTCATCACAATAGAAACTACGGGCATAGAAAATGGCTCAATATACTGGGTATTGTCTTATTTGTATTCTCTTATGTTTTATATGGCGGAATCTTACTTGTGCCTTTTACTTCTTTTAATACGGCTACCAAAGGCCTGATCTGCACAGTTCTTTTAATTTTAAAAGGAATAACCTGGTGGATGGGTGTGATTATTCTAGGTAAAGAATTCCTGTCCAGGTATTTTAAATATCTTAATATTTTTCGCTCCGACAAGAAGCAGGATTGCTGCAAGCACTCGCAGAGCGTCAAAAAAGCCCAATAGCTGCGTTATTAAGGAAAGCCCGTTCAATCGACGTACCTCATGTACGCCTCAATCACGGTCTTCCCTTAATGCCGTGGTCTTGCAACCTTAATAGTACCGTTTACGGTACATCAGTAGTGCCCTTGGATGAACTTTTTTACTCGCTCTGGGATATGGGCACTGCAGGTTTAATCAGGGTATCATTGACCGCTTTCCTGTGATTCAATCAAGGCCGCGATGGTCTTTAACCTGTAGGGACTTATGTTTTGCAGAAACATAATTAATTGGTCCTTCCAGTCTATATACCCTTTCGATAAACCGGCCACGGCATCCTCGAGGGAACCGGCGGCCCGCAGTTCTTCACAGAATACGATGCGGAGCAGTACGGAAATCTCCAGATCTCCAAGCTGCTCAAATAAAGTTAAGTATTCATCGTCAAACAGACAATCCGCTTTGAGGATATCAATGAAATCAGTTACTGAAGTAATATTGGTCATTATAATACCGGCTTTTTCTGATGGTTCAGTACAATTCAGTACCCGCTGGACTAATAGACGGAATCTGTGATTATCCATTTTTTTACCCGGGTCAAACGTCATTTCAGGTGTGTTACTTACTGCAGTTGTAATTACCAGTTTGCTGAGAGTGTCGTGCTGCAGGGCGCTTTTAAGCCGGGCCAATAATTCTGCTTCGTACCGGTGAACATAATCAATAATTGCCGGTTCCGTTATACTCAATTCAGCGATCATTTTATTGGCGGCACGTTTTATAATAGATGGCAGTTCCTCAGGGGCGGCACGATTCAGGTCACCCTTTAACATAGAACCTTCGGCTGGGGATATTATTATTTTAGAGGCAGGATTGTCCAGCATTTTGGAACAAATGGCATTGGTAAGGACGATTTCGCATATGTTGAGCAGATAATCTTCATAGCGAATATGATAGGTTCGGCCGTAGCTTTTCAGCAGATATTCTATATCCTTCGGGGTAAACAGCCGGCAAAAAGCATTTTCCAGACTCAGCTTTTCCAGATACTGCCTTATATACAGAATGCCCTTGATGTTCATATCATCAAACATCAGCGGATAATCAATATCAATATCGGCGGTCGAATCGTGAGCCTGGAATCGGATATCATAACCGGAGAAGAAATCCGGAATGGCTTTATCAATAGTAGTGTTGTAAGCAATCAGCCCGGTTGCCAGCTTTTCGGCCTTAACCCTGCGGCAGAGCTTTTTGGTTTCTTCCACATACAAACCGAGCAACTCCAGGCCTTCTTTATAAATATCTTTAATGTCGGCAGATTGCAGAGTTTGGATGAGGGTGGGCTGGTCATCCATTTTCATACAATAGAAATCAAGACAGTATATAATGGACCGCAAAAGATTCTGAGCGGTTTCTTCCGTTACCGAACTGCTTTGATTACTGGTGAAACTGATAATGACATCTTTTAATAGATCCAATATTTTTACCTGTATATTTTGCACTTCTGCTTCACTGACAAGACCGGCGCGATTTGCTGTCTGTAAGAGAGAAAACAGATTATTCCTGGGATTTACTCCTCCCATGGGGATCGCTAACGGATTTGCAGTACCCACATTTACACCTCATTTCTATAGTTCCCAGTCTGGCTATAAGCGACCTTCCCGAATATATCTGGCCAGGGTGCCCAGTTCCCGGTTTAGTAATAGCTCTACCGATCCATGGCAGCGGTCGTCAAAATATTTTTTCATTAAGGCAATCAAATCATCGTCATCGACTTTATCCCGTGTTTCATTTTTCATATAATAAAAGCCTTCCACCAGGTCATTTATGATTACGGTATAATCTGATTGGTTAATATAGGGCGAAGTACAAAAGACGCTGATGATTTTATTGATTACATCAATTCCCAATTCAACTCTGCCCAAACTTTTCAAAACATAATTCCTGGATGCCATGATTTCTCGTGCATCTTTTTCTGATAAAGCCAATCCATATTTTTGCGCTTTCAGGTTTGTTTCCAATATGGCGCTTACAGCCGTTTGCTCTTCAATACTAGCCAGGTCCCTGGTAAATGCTGCTATCTCCCACATTTTTATCAACCTCTAATTCAGAAAAATTATTGACAAAGCTGCTGAAGTATGATAATATTAAATTACAATTAGGAGTATTGTGTGCTCACGCTGGATATTCTTATATTTTACGGTGGAATTAAATAATTGTCAATCTAAAAGTATCGGATGAAAATTTTTTCTCCGATACTTTTTAATTGGAAAATTTGACGCTGAAGACACTTAATATTATGAATGACGCTGAATTTTTTAAAATTCGAAACACCTGAAGAAGGTTTCAGCTACCCATAGGATTAACAATTGCGGGAGTGGGGTGTTAAGGTTAGCGCAGCACCAGTAAAGGCGACTCTATATGGTTCGCCCATAACTAGGTTAGCCAAAATGTCAATGCAGCTATTAGCATTTCGGCATACACCAATGTAAGTCCGGTGTGCAAGCGTTCTTAATACCCCAATCCGGCATAACCTACCGCTGTACATATTTTCATAAGTGGTTGTAATGACGAAATCATGGGCGGTTAATTATTTAGTAAATCCTTTATCACTTCACTGGCCAGTAATAAACCGGCGACCGGTGGTACAAAAGATATGCTGCCTGGAATTTGCCGGCGCTTGGAACCGGGTTCGGGAGTGCACTCGGTGGCAAAATTTCCCGGAGTGATGGGTTCTTCCCGGGAATATACTACCTTTAACGCTTTAATATCTCTTTTTCTTAATTCGTGACGCATTACTTTGGCCAGAGGACAGACGGAGGTCTGGTAAATATCCGCGATCTCAAGCCTGGCGGGGTTCAATTTGTTGCCTGTGCCCATAGAGCTGATAATTGGTATTCCTTTGTGCTGGGCTCTTACTACCAGATCAATTTTGGCGGTAACGGTATCAACCGCATCTATAATATAATCGTAATCTTGACTTAACAGGCTTTCGGCATTGTCAGGCAGATAGAATTGTTGGTAAGTATCAACGTTAGCCCGGGGGTTGATGGAGAGGATTCTCTTTTTCATCACTTCTACTTTGGGTTGGCCGATAGTCTCATGAGTGGCATGTATTTGCCGGTTGAGGTTGGTAATACAGACCTCATCATTATCCACCAGCACCAGATTTCCCACCCCGGTCCGCGCCAATGCTTCTGTTGCGTAACTGCCTACTCCGCCTATGCCAAAAACGGCCACCCGGCATTGGCCTAAGCGTCTAAGTGCTTCTGTTCCAATCAGTAGTTCAGTTCTCGAAAATTCATTAAGCATTTTCTGCCTCCCTGTTGCGTTAATACGTTTTTGGTTATAATGAATATAATGTGCAGCGTTATCAGATAAATATAAATCTATCATAAACAAAGAAGGAATATCAAAATGCAGAATTATTTATTATATATTGCAATCGGTACTATGGCCGGACTGCTTTGCGGGTTTTTTGGGTTGGGCGGAGGTTTCGTAATTGTCCCGGCTCTAATTTTTTTGGCCGGATTCGACCAGATAACCGCCCAGGGTACATCTCTGGCTATAATGCTCCCTCCGGTAGGGCTGCTGGCCTTTATGGAATATTATAAAAATGGCAATGTGAATATCAAGTCGGGTTTGATCATATGTGTTACCTTGTTCCTGGCTGCATTCGTTGGGGCCAAACTGGCCCATTATGTTTCTCCTGCCGTATTAAGAAAAGCCTTTGGGGTTCTTCTCCTGCTCATATCTATCAAAATGCTGTTAGGCAAATAATCCCGCCCCATGTTGCCCGGGTCCGCTATGCATTAAAAAGGCCCGTACTGCAAGGAAAACCTTTCATTCGGGCCTGATATGGTAAAGTTGGAATTCTAACTGAAGCGGCGTTTAATCTTTTCCCACAAACCGCTGCCAATCATTTTATCACCCTGGGCCACAATGTTCTGAATGAGTTCCAGGATTGGGCCCTCGCCTGCCCAGTGCTTCAGTACTATTTCCTGATCGATGCGATTTAACAAAGTATTAAGCACCCATGCCGCTACGGCAATATCATCGGCATAGCCCATTGGTCCTACCAGCGCTTCCGGTATCAAATCCACCGGGAAAATAAAATAAACTACAGCTGCGCCCAGTTTGGCTTTGTCTGCGGTGGGTACATCAGGGTCAATAGCCAGCTTGCAGAGCAAATGAAACAAGTCGGGGGCCAACATCAAATAGTCTGCCCATTCAGTCTTTTTGCCTTCCTCACTCAGCAGCCAGTTCTTCATTTTATTACGAAGGTTTTGATAGAAATCCATTTCCGTATCCATTTGGTCGTTCACCTCCTACAAGTCTTTGCACCTTGGTTCTGTATATTCCTATAATATAACTTATTCCTGCCGGATGGTATTTGTAAAGCGCTATTAATATT
>DHSK01000191.1 GCA_002408445.1 Syntrophomonas sp. UBA5288 | reverse complement strand
CGGGGAAACGCTACCATAGTCTTAATTATTATCTGCAAGCGGAATTTGGCCAGAAAGTTTATAAAATTGCCCTTGATGGAGGATTTACCTGTCCTAATCGTGACGGTTCCAAAGGAACCGGTGGTTGTTATTTTTGCAGCCCGCAGGGCTCAGGTGATTTTACCCCGGACAGTGCGATTAGTATAGCAGAACAATTAATAGAGGGACAGAAGCTGGTTAAGCACAAGGCAGGGGATAAGTATATTGCCTATTTTCAGGCCTATACCGGCACTTATGCTCCGGTTGCACGTTTACGGGAATTATATTTTAGTACCCTTAAACAACCGGGAGTGGTGGGGCTTGCTATTGCTACCCGGCCTGACTGCCTGGGACCGGATATAATAGAACTTTTGCAGGAGATTAATTCGCGGACCAGTTTGTGGCTGGAACTGGGTTTGCAGACTATACATAAACGTACCGCCCGATATTTAAACATGCAATATGATTTTGATGATTTTCTCCTGGCCTTGGAGAACCTGCGCCAGGTTAATATTAAAACCTGTACTCATTTGATCCTGGGGTTACCGGGTGAAACGGAAAATGATATGTTATCTACGGCTCAAACCGTGGTCAAACTGCCGATTCACGGTCTTAAAATTCATTCTCTGTACATAGTAAAGGGAACCCGTCTGGGACAATTATATTGGGATAGTCCCTTCAAAATGCTCAGTTTGGAGGAATATGTGGATTTAGTAGTCGATATACTGGAAATTACACCGCCTGAAATCGTCATGCACCGTTTGACCGGAGACGGAACACGCACATCCCTTATTGCGCCTTTATGGAGTCTTGACAAACACCGGATATTAAATTACATCGAATCAGAACTTAAGCAAAGAAACACCTGGCAGGGGAAATTATGTAAGACTCTTGACAAAGGCCGTAATCATATACTATAATTACGTCTGTTGAGAACAAAAACCTTATAAATGCGGGCGTGGCGGAATTGGCAGACGCGCTAGATTCAGGTTCTAGTGGGGGCAACTTCGTGGAGGTTCAAGTCCTCTCGCCCGCACCATAATTTGTCAGAAAACCCGTGTATATCGCGGGTTTTAAGCATTTCCGGCCAGAAATATTATTGCTGGGAATGCTTTTTTGCGTATTTAATTTTGAATCCGTGAATGAAGAAGGATTAAAGACGATTATACGCGCAGATATGAACAGGTGGTCAAATCTATATCATTGATAGGTGTAAATATGTTTGAAATACCACCTACACGAGCCTTTAATTTTCGATAATTCTTATAAGACATAAATTTCAATCAAAAAAATCGGAGGGATAAAATTGTTTAAAACAGCGTTTACAGGTGGCCTATTGATTGATGGCACAGGCTCTGATCCTATTAAAGATTCATTGGTTCTTATTGAAGAAGGTAAAATTGTCTATGCGGGTGTCAAAAAAAGCATCGGGGCAGATTATAAAGTTTACAACATAGCAGGTAAAACAATTATGCCGGGCTTGATTGATTGTCATCTTCATTTTTCAGGTAATTTATCTGATGATGACAGTGATTGGGTGCTTGAAAATGCAGTTCAAAAAACCGTAGTTGCAGTACAGCAATCTCGTGAGTGTTTGGAAAGCGGCTTGACAACAGTCGGCGAAATTTCTCGATCCGGTATTCATATCCGCAATATGATCGAAGCAGGTGTAATGCAAGGTCCCCGTGTAGTGGCTACCGGGTTAGGATTCTGTCGCACAAGTGGACATGGTGACAGCTGTAAATTACCTTTGTGGTATAATGAAGAATCTCATCCATGGGCAGAACGTGTAGATGGTCCGTGGGATTTGAGAAAAGCAGTCCGGCGTCGCTTGCGTGAGGATCCTGATGCAATTAAAATCTGGTCTACGGGTGGCGGTGTATGGCGTCAAGATAAAAAGCTGGATCAGCATTATTCTTATGAAGAAATTCAGGCTGTCGTTGATGAGTGCAACATGGTGGGTATTCCGGTATGGAGCCATGCAGAAGGGTTTGGGGGTGCTTTAGATTCTGCCAGAGCCGGCGTGCATTTAATTATTCACGGGCAAGCTTTAAACGATGAGTGCTTGGATATAATGGCTGAAAAGGGTATCTATCTATGTCCTACGATACAGTTTTTAAATGAATGGTTCAAAACCTATAATCCTCCTTATACTCCTGAATTGCATGATCAGTATCCCGGAGAAACAGTAGCGGAAAAAGAATTAAATCGTGTATACGAAAATCTTCGTAAAGCGGCTCATAAAGGTATCGGATTGACAATAGGGTCAGATTCTTTTTGCTCACGTTTGACACCTTATGGTGATACAACCATTGGTGAAATGTACTCTTTTGTTGAACACGCACAGATTTCTGAAATGGATACAATCGTAGCGGCTACGAAATGTGGCGCCGAAATGCTTAAGGTAGATGCCATTACCGGCACGCTGGAAAGGGGAAAATTTGCCGACTTACTGGTTATTAACGGCAATCCTCTTGAAAATATAAGGGCAATTGCGGTTAGAAATATGGATGTTATTATGAAAGAGGGAGCTTTTATCAGGAATGCTTTGTAAAAGGGCCAAGTAAAAAGCTTTTAACACTATTATTTTATGCTGCGGCAGTTGTGATTTTGTACTAACGACGCAAGGATAAAAAAGCACCAAAAGGTGCTTTTTTTATATGCTTTTATGTTTAAAGGGAGGGACTTGGACCCGAAAGGAGCGTACACCTTAAACTTTGGATTATCCATATGAAAAAAGCGAATAAAAACGGTTTAATGGTAATCTGAGAAATTGACAAATTATTTTAAATATACTAAGCTATTTCTTTGAAAGGATAGGTGTACTTGCAGTGAGTGATTCTTCTAATTCTGATTCAGAGCCGCCTAAGCGACGATGTAGATGTACAGAATTAGCTTTACTTAGGAGCCAAGAATTTATATTTAAGTATTATATACACATAACAGAGGGCAAATATATGTTGCCTTTTTTGTTATGTGTTTTTTTATTGCTGTAAGTATAATGCATCCCACCATCTATCTTATTTATGCTTTAGCAATGTAATGTCTCATTGAGATCAAAACTCGAATCAAAATGTTTTTGGGAGGTATAATTTTTGACTGACGATCCTTTATTATGGTTGCTTTTGATTCAACTCGTTTTTATATTTTTTAATGCCATTTTTGCTTGTGCGGAAATTGCCGTTATCACTATGAATGATAACAAACTTGCAAAACTTTTTGCAGCTGGGGATAAACGCGCCTTACGTCTTACCGAGCTAACCGAACAGCCCGCCGGTTTTCTTGCAACGATTCAAATTGGTATTACTTTAGTCAACCTTTTGAGCAGTGCCGTCGCTACGGAAAATTTTTCTGACCGCTTGGTAGATTGGTTCACCGGTATTGGCGTTTCTATTCCTACATCTGTTATCAACATCTTGTCTGTGGCTATTATTACAGTTCTGCTAACCTATTTTACCGTGCTTCTTGGTGAATTAATTCCAAAGCGGCTTGCCATGAAGAAGGCTGAACAAATTGCTTTGGGCATGTCCGGACTTATCTATGCAGTTTCAAAAATATTTACACCGGCCGTTTGGCTTTTCACCGTGTCTACCAATGGCCTTTTGCAGTTATTCGGGGTTGATCCCAATAGTGAGGAAGATGAAAATGCAGAAGAAGAAATCCGTATGATATTGGACGCGGGTAAGCAAAAGGGGACCATACAGCCTGATGAACAGAGCATGATTCAAAATATATTTGAGTTTGATGATACTTTTGCCGGAGAGATTATGACCCATCGTACAGAGGTTTCTCTTTTATGGCTTGATGAAAGTGATGAAGAATGGGACAAAACCATCAATGAAAGCAGATATTCTATCTATCCGATCTGCTCGGATAGTCCAGACAATATCATTGGAGTTTTGTATGCCAAAGACTATCTCAGACTTAAAAACAAAGCCCGCGACGAGGTAATGGAGAATGCCGTACAACCTGCCTACTTTATCCCGGAATCTGTACGTGCAGATGTGCTTTTCCGTAATATGAAAAAATCCAGGAATCACTTTGCGGTTGTTGTGGATGAATACGGTGGCATGAGCGGGATCATCACAATGACTGATTTGCTGGAACAATTGGTAGGCGACCTGGAAGATGATATTTCTATGCCGGAAGAATCACCATTAATTGAACGGATAGATGCAAAAACCTGGCGTATTCAGGGTACTGCGCCACTGGACAAGGTATCCAAGGAGCTTGGAGTATTGCTTCCTGATGAGAAATACGAGACATTTGGCGGGTTGGTTTTTGGTCTTTTAGGAACTATCCCCAGCGATGGAAGCACACCAGAGCTTAAAGAATATGGACTTACAATAAAGATTACAGAGATTAAGGAACGTAGATTGGAAAATTCGGTGGTTTGCTTGACAGATGCTAAACCAAGCAAAGCCAACGGGTAGGGGGGAATCGATCACAGAATATGATCAATGAGAGGGTCTCCGTTTCCGGTTTGAATGCCTTTACCCTGCCTGGTTTACAGTTGCCGTTATCATCCTGGCATTGAAATAAAATTGGCGGCATTATCACATAAAATTTTTATACCATATAATGCTATTGAAAACCAATATAAAACATGAGAGGGTGTGAATGGTATTGACTAATTTTGAAATTGAAAAGGTAAATACGCCCAATTTTATTAAGGGGCGCAAAGGCAAAAAAATATTAGCTATTGTTAATCACATAACCGCAGGACTTATGCCGGGAACTTTAAGCTGGATGCAAAACCCGGCGGCCAAAGTAAGTGCTCATTATCTGGTTACTAAAACCGGGAAGATATATCAATTGGTAGACGAAGAGGATACGGCTTTCGGGGCAGGTATAGTAAACAAGCCGGATTGGATTCTCTATGATGGAACCAACCCCAATTTTTATACACTGAGTATTGAACATGAGGCACTGGCAGGCGAAGCCCTGACAGATATTCAGTACCAGGCTACCTTATGGCTGCATAGAAAGATAATATCCCAATGGGGAATGCCGGCTGACCATAATCATATTATCGGACATTATCGTTTGGATAGCGTGAATCGAAAAAATGACCCGGGCCCTCAATTCCCATGGGATAAATTAATGACCGATTTAAAAGACGCTGACATGCCGGGTCAAACCATAAATATCAAAATCGGGGACCAGGAAATAGAAGGATTCATATTGAAAAACAAAGCCTATGCTCATGCGCGAGCTTTGAGTGAGGCAATGTCAATAGATATTAAGTGGGATGGAGAGAGACAAAGCATATTTATTTACCCAACAAATTTTACCTCTATGGAATCTGATGATAAGATAAACATCTATATTGGTTCAAAACCAATAACAGGTATCCTTATCAATGATAAAGCGTACGTACCGGTTCGGGAAATGGCAGAATCATTGGGCAGAAAAGTGACCTGGGATGATGAGGGGAAAATCGTCACAATAGCTTGATATTTTACTTGTTCCAACAAATGATTACATTATAAACAAATGTTTGTTTACATCAGAACAAGTGTTTAACTAATAAACATTAAGGTATGAGCAGAATTATCTGCTCATTTTCTTGCTATAAACAAAAGATTAGACAATAAACAATTGCTTAAATACAAAATTGTACCCTTATTTTCCTCGGATTTTAGCGAACCAGGATTTATTTCTTTCCTGCTCAGCCTTCCATAAATTAATTAATTCATCAATTTTGCCGCCTTTTTCTCTTTCCCGTTTTTCTAGAGATTTTTCCAGTTCGTCAATGCGCTGATTAAGTTTTTGATTTTGCTTGAGCAATTCTTCGTTTTGTTCAACTATCTTTTGAGCCAAAGAAGTTACCTCGACTATCATGGGGGCAAAATTATTATTGTTATTAACTGCTACAGGTTTATCATCGATTGGCTCCATATTTTCCAAAGCCATCTTTATGGCCGTTGTATTTAGTCCCTTTTCATTTTTTAATTTTAGCACCAGTTTGAGAGTTTCCAGATCATTTTCAGTATAGAGCCTATCGCCGCGTTCATCACGGGTGATCTTTAGTTTCAAACTGTGCTCCAAATAGCGTAAAGTATGCTGTTCGATGCCCAGCATCTCAGAGACTTCACCGATTTTATAATTTATTTCCGGCATTTATCACCTTTTCCCCCTTCACTTCATAAATTGTTATCAGGTAAATCAATAGGGTTAAAAAGCTGAAACCTCTAAATATTCCACTTAACAAGGAAGTATCAACTGCCAGAAATAGGAACAGATTTCGTTAACTTGATTCTTAACTTTATTGTTAGCCTGAACCTTTCCCCTTCATTTTTGGCCCGTTTATTATCCGGGCAAAAGCCGTCCTTTTCGGGCGGCTATTTTATTTTATTAATTTATATAATAATTTAATAAGAATTATGTAGGTTAATTTTATCTTCTGATATAGAATAATTATCTCTGATTATGTTAAATTGTAATTTATAAGAGGTGCAGCTTATAAAACAAATTCAGTCAGGAGGTTAAGAAAATGAAAAAATTCGCACTCGACCAGAATGATGTTGTAATGGTAGTCATTGATTTACAGGACAAGCTTATGAAGGCCATGAAAGATCGCGAGAAAGTATATAAGAATACGCGGTTATTGTTAGCAACGGCCAATGAAATGAATATCCCCGTAGTAGTAACTGAACAATATCCCCGGGGCTTAGGTGCAACTGTGCCTGAGATCAAAGAAAAACTAAAAGAATTTGAATATATAGAGAAAACCAGTTTTTCCGCTTGTGGTGCCAAACTAATGGATTACCTCAAACTTTCCGGACGTAAAACAGTAATTATGACCGGAAGCGAAACGCATATATGTGTTTTTCAGACGGTGAGGGATCTGGCCCAGGCCGGCTATAATGTTCATGTGGTAAGAGATGCCGTTTGTTCACGCTTTGATGAGAATTATGAAAACGGCTTGGAGCTGATGAAAGATGCCGGCGCGGTAATAACTACGGCTGAGACAGTAGTTTTTGACTTATTACGTGCCGCAGGTACCCCTGAGTTCAAGGTTATTTCACCATTGGTTAAATAAGTAAAATTCAAAATACTCAAGAAGACTTCAGCCATTTGCGGGAGTGGGGTGTTAAGGTTAGCGCAGACGGGGTGCAAGCGTTCTTAACACCCCACTCCGGCATAATTTTCGCTAAATTAATAATGGTTAGAGATTAGCGGGGGGTGCTCGGCAAGTAGCCGCTCCTGGTAAGCCGAAAGCGGCATTTTTATATTGTTTGACATGGAAATAAATAGCCTGTATAATATATTTTTGGGTGCGCCCAAATAAGTTACTTTTGATGGTTACCGGCATTACATAAGTATTGCCGTTAATTTTTTTTAGGAAATGAAGGAGCGAAACAGAAAATGTTGCAACATCTTAGAAACATTGGAATAATTGCACACATTGATGCAGGCAAAACTACTACTACCGAGAGAATTCTTTATTACACCGGGTTGACTCATAAAATAGGAGAAACCCATGATGGACAAAGTGTTATGGACTTTCTGCCTTATGAGAAGGAACGCGGTATAACGGTAGCTTCGGCTGCCACCAGATGCATATGGCAGGATTGCAGTATCAACATTATTGATACCCCGGGCCATGTTGACTTCACCGCAGAAGTGGAAAGAAGTCTGCGCATACTGGACGGTGCCGTAGTTATTTTCTGCGCTAAAGGCGGGGTAGAGCCCCAGACGGAAACAGTCTGGCGCCAGGCTGACAAGTACAGTGTACCCAGAATTGCATATGTAAATAAAATGGATGCTACCGGTGCGGATTTTTATAGAGTACTGGAACAAATCAAGAGCCGCTTAGGTGCTGTACCTCTGGTAATTACCCTGCCTTATTTTAAAGATGAACAGTTTACCGGTATCATTGACTTGATTGATATGTGCTGTTATGTATTTGAAGGTGAATTGGGTTCAAAAATGGTGAAGACCGAAATTCCTGAGGCTTATGCCGCCGAGGCTGAGCAATGGCGGGAACAATTGGTTGAGACTCTGGCAGTTGAGGACGAGAAACTTTTAGAGATGTATTTTGGCGGTGAAACTATAAGTAAAGAACAATTAAGAGCCGTAATACGCAAGGGTACAATCAACAGTACGTTTGTTCCGGTTATGTGCGGTAGTTCTTATCGCAATATTGGCGTACAGTGGTTACTTGATTGCATAGTTGATTTTCTGCCTTCACCGCTGGATATTCCGCCTGCCACGGCTACCCTGGTTGAAACCGGTGAAGAAATAGAAATCAAACCGGATGTAAAGGATGACTTTACCGCACTGGTATTTAAAATCATCAGTGACCGCCATGTGGGCAAATTGGCGTTTGCGAGGATATATTCAGGCTCGGTTGATGCCGGAAGCTATGTATATAATGCATCCAAGGAGAAAAAGGAAAGAGTTGGGCGACTGGTGAAGATGCATGCCAATCACCGGGAAGATATAACCAGAGTTGAAGCTGGTGACATAGTTGCATTTATCGGCTTAAAGAATGTCGGGACAGGGGATACCCTTTGCTCCCTGGACCGTGAGATTCTGTTAGAGTCAATCAATTTCCCTGATCCGGTTATACAAATAGCGATCGAGCCCAAAACCCAATCTGATCAGGATAAAATTGCCGACGCATTAAACCGGATCTCCTCAGAAGATCCGACTTTTAAGATATCTTTCGATAAGGAAACCGGACAAACCATTATTGCGGGCATGGGTGAACTACACCTGGAAATTATATCCGAAAGATTGGAAACGGAATTCAATGTGGATGTTAATATCGGTCAACCGCAGGTAGCTTATAAAGAAACTATCACCCGTATGGCCCAAAATGTTACCCGCTATGTCAAACAGACCGGCGGTAAAGGTCAATATGCTCATGTAGTGATTAAACTGGAGCCTGGTGAAGGGTTCGAATTCAAGAATGAAATTACCGGAGGAGTAATACCGCGCGAATATATTCCTGCGGTCGAACAGGGGATAAAACAAGCGCTCAATGAAGGGCCTCTGAAGGGTTATCCGGTAGTAAATGTGAAGGCTACCTTGTTGGACGGTTCTTTCCACGAGGTTGATTCATCAGAAATGGCTTTTAAGAATGCAGCTATGATTTGTACTAAGGAAGCCTTGCAAAAAGCCGGTCCGCAACTTTTGGAACCGGTGATGAAACTGGAAATCACGACTCCGGAAGAGTTTACCGGGTCCATCATTAATAATATCAGCAATCGCCGGGGACGGCTGGAATCAATGGAGACAACCAATAAAACTCAGATCATTCACAGTTGTATACCTCTGGCGGAATTGTTTGGCTATTCGACTGTCTTAAGATCACTCAGTCAAGGCCGAGCCGGGTTCTCCATGGAATTTTCCCATTATCAGGAGCGTCACATGGCTTCCTGATAGGACACGGAAATCATCGGGCTCAGTGCCGTCGCAACAGCAATCTGTTAACAAGACTGACAATTTCATATAGTTACTTGCTGCCCGTAAATGGGTTAACAAGTTCTTTCTCACGTCGTATCGGTATCTAAGCCAAGCTGACGAACAAATTCTGTTTGGCCGATTCGCTGGAATCAATAGCTGGGGCTGCCTCAATTTTTTTGAGGCAGCCCCTTTTTCAATTATTTCTGATGTTCGATAATTTCAGCCTTATAATTGTATAGCGGCTTGAATCTTGGTCGGTGGCGTGCTTTCCATTTTATTGCTGCTACTAAATTCCTTCTTTTCATCGGTGCTTGGCGTTACTTGCGGGGCAATACCGGTTATATGCGTCACCGGTATAAAAGCGGGGTCATTGCCATTTTCGTCTGCCTGAACGATCAATCCATATTGGTTCAAATAGATCGGACCCGTGCTGCGGATATTGGAGCCGACATTGAATAATACTTCTCCGGATAATGTGGATACATACTCATGAATTGCCGTTACGATATTCGTATCGCAGCCGGGCGGAAAGTCAGGCTTGGAGAGATACGTTATGGCCGGATTGTATACCGCGGTACCGGTTTCAAATTGCAAGGCCGCTATAGCATTGAGCGGGAAAGCCACATATTCGTCGCCGCTCAATAAAAATAGTCCGCCATCAGTCCCCTCCGCAGATTTGTAAACTTGATAGGGTATTCCGGAAATCCACCATGGGCTTATTCCTGGGAGAAAAACATACAGAGTCAATCCCGGATATAAAACAATCAGTTGCTCAAGCAGATGCGCGAGCTGAGCATAGCAGAAGCAAACGGCTGAAGACTCTGTGGCCGGGGTGTTGGAATAGGTTAATTCCATCGTAGGAAAGTAGGGTTCCCAAACAATATTGTCGGTGCCAAACTCGACGAGAGTGGATCCGTCTAAATTTTGAAGCGCGATGCCGTTGTTTGGGAATATACCGGTCAGCCACTGGTTGACAAGTGCTGTGATGTCTATTTCAACCGTTTTATAAAGATCGGATGTCGTTATATTGATTAACGACGTGGTTGCTACGGAGGCGGGCTGCGTGTTATACGTTACGGAAGACGTCAAAAACGCTGACGTTACCCGATTGACGACAATGGGGCTCGGTTCCTCCCCGTTTTTGACGATGACGGTAAATTTAAGCTTTGCACTGTCGACCATGGATACGGGCAGCGAGGGCAAAGTAAATTGCATATAACTGACGCAGTTTCCGAATGTCGAATCCATACCGGTATACATCAGTGGGTAAAACGAAAAATTGTTATCTGCATATGTGGATGATACAAAAGTGGTATTCGGTATATTTACTGTTACCGTTGCCATTCATATTTCCTCCTTTCTTGTATAATACATAATATGCAATTTTTGGTTTCTCGTTCTCCCAGTGCTATGTCATCGTGCTGAACCAACCCAAGACCGAAAGTATAAAATAAAAACATCGGATGCTTATCTGTAAGGAAAAAGCAGGTTACACGCCCGGCTATTAACGACGAGCAAAACGGCCTGAAGGAGAAAATCCCACACATTGTAGAGCGGATGGAGAAGCTGCAAGCCTCGACCAATGTCTCCCGCTTCATGGAAAAGGCGAAACGCTACACCAAAATATCAGAGCTGACCAGTGGACTACTCCACCTTTTTATCGAGTGCATCAGATCGGAGAGCGCTACTTCAGGACGGAGGAGCAGAAGATCATCATCAGCTACCGCGACATCGGCGTACTGGAAACCTGTGCGGAAGAAGAAAGGAGAATAACCAGTTAATGAGTAAAGGCAGACAGCAAAATTTGTTGTCTGCCTTTACAGGACCCCATAGTTCAGTTCATATAACTATGGGCACGCGCTTAAAATCCGTGCTATTTTGGTTTATTGATGGTTTCCATTAGCAGGCGGGATTAATAGAATGGAATTAAGTAATTGTTCTGAATTCTGGCCCGGCGAGAGGACCGCCAGTTCAATGACAAAAGTTTTTCCGGCACATTCCATCGTACGATTGTTGCTGCTCGGCTTGCTGGCAATACTCATCGGTGCATCCATTAGGGCCTGGTCACTGGCAATCCCGGTTTCCGGACCGGATTCGCATACATTGATGGCAAAACTAATATTACTGCCCGGATTTGCACTGGCATTGCTATAAAAATAAGTAGCCTGGGTATCCTCTACTACACTCTTTACTAAATGGTACTGAGAAGGGATACCGGCCGGAACAGGAATCCCAGATGGTGATGCAGCTTTTAACATCTTGTCGGTGCCGGAGAAAGCTCTGGAACCGGCTTTGATATCTCGACTGATACCAGAGTAGGTTAAAGATGGTATATCGGTATTCTCTTCAGCAACCTTCTGTTTATTTTCAGTATTGGCAGTTTCAGTAGATTCAGTGGGTTCATTAGGTTCGGAAACATCATGCTGGACCACAATATCTGATTTGGATGGTTCCAATGGCTCACCGGGCAGAATTGCCTTTTCCTGTGTTGCATTGTTGACCTGTGCCACCTGTAAGGGAATCTTATCGTTTTGCAGCCCTGCCGGTGCTATTATAACCAGCAAAATAGCAGCCGCCACAGCTAAAGATGAAAAAGCAGCAAAAAGTGTTTTCCGTCTGGCCTTGTCGTTCTTAATAGCGGCCAATTCATCTCTTGTCTCTAACTTTTGCATTATACTCAAACAGAAATCATCGGGCAGAACTGGAGTTATTACTGTTTTTTGTAAAATATCATTTTCCAGGCGGGTCCATTTTTCATTATTGCCGCAAAATGGACATTGTTTAATATGGTCGCTAATTTCATTCATCAGATCCTCGGGCAGCGTATTTTCGCAGTAATCCAATATCAAATCATCTATTTGCCGGCAGTTCATAGGTTAGCCCCTTTTCATTCCATTTATGTAACAGTATATTTCTTAATGCCTTGCGGGCGCGGTGAATTTTAACTTCTACATTTTCTCTGGATATCCCGAGTGTGTCAGCTATCTCCTGGTTGCTTAAATCTAAACGATACCTTAATATTATTACCTCTCGGTATGAATCAGGTAAAGCCTGAATGGCTGCGTTTATTTCCTGCTCCAGCTCTTTTTCCTCGAACATTAATTCAGGATCATCCCTGTAGCTGACGGAATAAGGTACATCATTCTGATTGTACATAGATTCTTCAAAAGCCAGGGTTATAACTTTTTTCTTTTTTCTGATATTACTTATACTAGTGTTGATCGCAATGCGATTTATCCAGGGCGCAAATTTTCGACCCGGATCAAATTGGTACAGCTTCTCATACACAATTATAAATACTTCCTGGCAAACGTCTTCTGCTTCCTGGTATTGCCCGATAATTCTATATACAATGCCAAAAATGGAATTCTTATATCTATTAATAAGTTCCTCAAAAGCTGACAACTTGCCTTCCAGAGCTAATGCGGCAAGATTTTCATCAGTCAACAAAAAAATCAGCTCCCGCTATCTATTAATATATACAGTTTTTAGGGGATAAACTTGCATCTAATGCTAAATATATAATAACATGAACCATAAGACAGAGGTTAGAAGGATTTACCACCGATAAAATTATCTTACCATGTCATGGAAGGTTTTGGGGAGGATTAACTTGAAAATTATAGTAGACGCAGATGCTTGCCCGGTAAAACAAATTATAGAAGATATATCTATTAATTATAAAATAAAACTGGTTTTTGTGTCGAACCCTAATCACATTTTATCCAGCAATTGGGGTGATATTATTACTGTGGACTCGGAAAATCAGTCGGCCGATATTGCTATAGTCAACCTGGCGACCGAAAATGATATTGTGGTAACCCAGGATTACGGTTTGGCCTCAATGGTTTTAGCTAAAAAAGCCATGGCTATAAGTCCGGGCGGAAGAGTGTATACTATAGACAATATAGACGGCCTTCTTATGCAAAGATTCTTAAATGGCAGAGCGCGTCAGGCCAGGGAAAGGATTAAAGGGCCAGCCAAGCGCAATAAAAAAGATGACATAAGGTTTGAAAAAAATTTCAGCGCTTTAATTTTGGATAATATGAATAAAATTAAATAAATTGTCGTTGCATAAATTTATACAGGGAAATAAAATAGATTATGAACATATGCTATAAATTTGAAAACCATTAATATTTATTTGCAGTCGAAAGGAGAGCCGGTATGTCAGAACAATGCAAGACGTGTCCATCCAATGGAAGCTGTGGCTCAGACCCGGGTCAGTGCGGAGTACAGGAGGACAAAGGGTTAGTGGGTACACTCAATAATATTAAGAATGTAATCGTGGTTATGAGCGGTAAAGGAGGAGTTGGCAAATCCTCAGTCACAGGCCTTCTGGCCACCGGATTAGCTAAACAGGGAATGAAAGTGGGTATACTGGATGCTGATATTACCGGTCCCAGCCAACCCCGGCTTTTTGGATTAACTAATCAAAAACTGATGGCTACCGATTACGGAATCGTTCCTCCAACTACAAAATTGGGCATTAAACTAATGTCCATCAATTTTTTCCTGCCTAATGAAGACGACCCAGTTATCTGGAGAGGTCCCATGCTGGCCGGTGCCGTAAAACAATTTTGGGAAGAAGCGGATTGGCGTGAATTGGACTATATGATTGTCGACCTTCCTCCTGGAACCGGAGATGTACCTCTTACCGTTATGCAGACTTTACCTGTTAATGGCATAATAATCGTGTCATCCCCCCAGGACCTTGCTTTTATGGTGGTCAAGAAAACCATAAAAATGACCCAAAAAATGAATATCCCCATACTGGGGCTGATAGAAAACATGAGTTATGCGGTTTGTCCGCATTGTGACGAAAAGATTGAAATATTCGGCAAGAGCCAGGGGGCGAAAGTGGCAGGTGAAACTGGAATTGACTTCCTGACCGGCCTTCCATGGAGGGAAGCATTTAACCAGCTTGCTGATAACGGAAAAATCGAAGATTATGATACGGAAGAAATTAAAGAACTGGTGGATAAGATAAAAGTTAAATTATCCTGATCCGTTAAAAAGAGTCCGTCATAAAAGCGGGCTCTTTTTAATATTTTAATTTATTTCAAGACAATCACGCATATAATGTATATAATTTAAAGTAGGATGAACCACTCATAAATGCAATATGTAAAATGGTTCAGAAGCGGGGGAAAGCCTATGACGGTGAATAAACTTTTTTTTGAGCTGCGTAAGATATTCGCTGAACTTGCCTCAACGTTAATTTTGGGAAAATATACTGATGCCGCTGACATCGCTAAAAATCTTTCCGAAAAGAGCAAGGCTCTGGCCGATGAACTGGCCAGACAGGGTTGTTAACGTTTAATCATAAGTCATGCCAATAAATGCCATCGACAATGGTCGGTGGTATTTTTTTTATGCCGCAATGAACTCTATCTCACCTGCTCATCAGAGCATAGTCGGCAATTGCCCTTATAATGGGGTATCATTACCCATACCTAATAAAAAACATAATGTAACATATTGAATAAAATTACATAAAATGGTTGTGTAACCATAAAATCTTTATTATAAAGGAATGATATTATGAAAACGAACTTTGAAAATTTAGGCAAGCGTCTCAAAGAGGATTGCTCAAGACTTTCGATGTTCAAACAGCAGTTGGCGAAAGCTATCGGCAAATCGGAAGATAGTGAGCAGCCGGAAGTTATTGGCCCGGAAGAGGTTATAGAACAGCCAAAGGTTATTGACCAAGAAGAGGTTATGGAACAGCGGGAAGATATTGGCCAGGAAGAAGCTATGGAACAGCTCGGAGTTACGAACAAAGCAGAAGTTGTGGATCAACCGGAAGTTATTAAGAAGGCAGAACCTATGGAGCGGCGGAAAGCTATTGACAAGGCGGATTTTAATGAGCAGCCGGAAACTATTAGCAAGCTGAAAGCTGGTGAGAAGCCGGCTGCAATGGCAGGGCAGGCAATGAGACCGAGTTTTAAAGCAAATGTTGAGACTCCTCCTTTTTTAAGTTATATTACCTTCAATCGCATGGGTTTAACAGCCAGAAGTTTAAAATCCATACTGGATACGACGGAAGACTTTGAAATGCATATCATCGACAGCAATTCCAGGGACGATACCTGGGAATACCTCCAATCCGTAGATGATAGTCGTATCAAGTCCAAAACCCGGCTCGCTTTAAATTCAGGGCCGGTATTCGCCTTAAACAAAAATCTTGCGAAGCGAAAAAAAGACCAATACTACTTTACGGTCGACAGTGATGTGGTCATCAAGACCAAGGATTGGATTACCCGCTTCATGAAAGTATTCAATGAATTTCCTGAAGTAGGCCTACTGGGAGTCCAGCGGACTCCACCCTATATTCCGATATACCCTCAAGTTATTACGAGGTCCAGAAATGGAGCCACTTATCTCGAACTTAAAAATGGATATGTAGATGTTCTCCTGGATTTTGTGCATGGATGCTGCATGGGAATGAGGCCGGAATTGATAGAGAAAATAGGCTATTGGAGTGAGGAAACCTGTTATGGTGATGGTGAGCTTTCACCCAGGATTGTGAACTTTACCGAATTTAAGGCCGGCTTTATGAGTGATCAGGATAGGATGCCCTTAATAGATATAGACATGACGCAGGAAATTACCTGCGAGGAATGCATAGCACGAGCATGGTGCAAACTGAATAAGGATAGTGATACCTGTTTCAATATTCATATGGGTAGATATAAAAATGCCCCTTTTGCTAAAAAATCCAAATGGAAGTACCTGCAGTTTTTCAAAGATCTTGAGGAAGGAAAAAGAACGGTTTATTGCGCATCCGTTTTTGATCCTATTTCAATAGCTACTCACGATTATAACAAAGAATGGGCCAAGGAGAATATGGAATTTTATATAGAAAACAGTAATGAAAAAGTGAATATTTTAGAATGATTTCGTGAGGAAATTATAATAATATATTACAGACATATACTACCCAAAGCCGAGGCTAAGGGTAGTTTTTTCATATTTAACCGGCCATATTCGCAGCACACAAAACGGCTTCTTCTCAACCTATCCTTGCCAGTGGTTGGAAGAAGCCGTTTCTAAAGGCTGTAGTTATTTAAAATTACTCACGATTGATATTGGATTGAAGCCAGGGAACTATATCATCAATACTGTCGAGCATTGCGTCAGCCCACAGATGGACTTCACTTCTTTCTCCTTTATGGGGATGACCGACTATGATCGTGCGTTTTCCCATACCAACCCCCAGGGCCCAGTCGGCCGTGGCATCAATTCCAGATGGCAGCAGCAAGATAATCAGATCAGCCCATTTTATGGCTTCCCGGTTTTCATTGACCACCACCCGCCATTCTTCCCGGTTAATATATTGGCGGTAAGTATGCTGCGAAGGGTCAAACTGTTCGGGAAACATTTCCGGAGGTGTCTCATGGGTTTTTCTGCAGTTGGGGTCTGTAAAATCGAAAACTTCATGGTTATTTAACCTTAAAACTTCAGCCAGTTTACGTACCAATAAACGGTTTTTCCATGATGCACTTATATAAATCTTCATGGCTGATTCCTGTACTTGTTTGAATTTTTGATATAGTGTTCAAAGTTTTCGGCTGCCCAGGTTTGATTATATAAATACTTTCTTATGGATTCGGGGTCATGCACTGAAGCACAATAGGCGGTTCGCTTTCCTTCTTCCAGTTCATTGAATGTTTCAAGGTATTTCCATCTGAATTTCTGGGCGAAGGATTCATTAAAATTTAAGCTTTTACTCAAAAAATAACAGGTATTTACACTTTTGTTGAGCTGGCACAAGTCTTTGCCCTGACATTCATCGCAGCTGACAGATTGAGTCATGTCAATTTCAACTGTCGTTAAGAAACCGGCTTTAAATGAAGTGTAATGAACTACTCGGGGGGAAAGTTCAGCATCCCCATAGCCATTCTCTTCGCTCCAATAGCCAATTTCTCTTATAAGCTCAGGTCTTAAGCATTGAAGCTGTCCGGGTACGAAGTCCAGGTCGGCACCAACAGCCGCATTTTTAAGTTCAAGATATGATAGATCGCCTTTTACTCTTGGTATAATGGCAGGCATATATCTCGGGTAAGGTTTATCCCGCATTACTCCCAGTAAGCCTACTTCGGGAAAAGCTTCAAAAACCTCCATAAAACACGATATCCAGTTTTTGGTTTTTATATAGGTATCACTGTCGATAGTAAAAAAATACTGGTCTGGTTTTCTTTTGGCCAGGCTGAAGTTAACTGGATAAATCGGTCCTAAATTCATGCGCAAGCGAGTTTTGGATTTAATACGCTTATCGGTTAGGCTTTGGATGTAGTCCCAGCTATTATCAATAGAGCTGCTATCAACAATATGCATTTCAAAATCTTCTTCGGAATCAAGTATATTATTTAGGTTTCTTATGGTAAGCCCCATGCGGTTAAAAGTAACATAATTTATAAAGGGCGGATTATTTAAACCGCTTTTTTTCTCAGTATCTATACTAGCGGTGTTTTCAATTTTCTCAATATAATTAGTATCCTTATTGAATAAATCTATCTCTTTTACCGTTTCGGTAAAAGATGTAACCTTATCGCCCGAAAATAATTGCTTCATTGTTATCACTTCTTTCTAAAACAAAGTTATATATATGAATGAAGTCTATATCCTCAAGAAAATTTTATAGGCCTGGCAGGTACCCCTACAGCGGTACAATTATCAGGCAGGTCCTGGTTTACAACAGCACCTGCACCTATAATGCTCCAGCGGCCGACCGTTCTTTTAGGAATAACAACGGCATTAGATCCTATTTCACAGCCTTCACGTATACAGACATTACCGGATAAGGTAACATTCCAGTACAGTGAAGAATAATCCCCAATTACCGTATCGTGTCCAATACCACAACCAGGGTTAATGGAGACATGGTTGCCTATTTTGGTGTTGACGGAAATAAAAGAATTACTGCAAATGATGCATCCGGAGCCAAATTCAATAAATTTATTGGTTTTTACACCAGGGTGTATCAGGTTGGCAAAGTTTATATTATACGCTGATGCTTTTTTTATAAGGTTGAATTTATCTTGGGGGTTTCCAATAGCGCATACCGCCCACAACCTGTCTGAGAAATTTTTTTCCAACCAGCTAAAGTCACCCAGAACAACATGGTTGTTAATAACTGTGTTTTGCTTGGCCCTGGTTTCATCAATGTATCCTAATAAGTTCCAGCTTTTTTTATCTTCATTGATCTCTGTTATAAGCTGTGCCACTTCTTTGCCGAAGTTGCCGGCTCCAATAATGACTATATCTTTCATAAATTAGCCCTCACATACTTAAATTTATCAATTATTGCTATAGGCTGCTTGATCCTATGTTTTTAATAATGCTGCAAATATTTTCTACATCACTATTGAGCATTCTTCCATGCAGGGGGAGAGCCAGAACTATTTCTGCAATTTTATTCGCGACCGGGAGCCTGGATACGGTTGCAGAGGGAAGGTCTCTATAGCACTGGAAATTGCTGCAGAGGGGATAGAAGTACTTGCGAGCAAATATATTGTATTTCATTAATTCTTCATAAAGCTCATCCCGGGACAGACCATATTCTTTTTTATCCACTTTTATAACGAAATAAGGATAATTATATTTGATACCATCAATATCTTTGCTGGTGGTAATTCCAGATGTATTTTCAAGCAACCGGCGATACAGGCCGGTGATTTCTTTCCTTCTTTCAATTTCATCCTCAACCAGCTTGAGCAGCAATATACCTACGGCCGCCTGTACCTCGTTAAGCTTTCCATTGGTACCGGGTTCAGTTATATTATCGAGGTCTCGTATTCCAAAATTCCTTAGAGAATTGGCTCTTTCTTTGAAGTGGGCATCTTTGAAAGTCAAGGCTCCTCCTTCTATCGTATGATATATTTTGGTGGCATGAAAACTGAACATGGATATGTCTCCAAAAGAGGAAACAGGCTTACCGTTAATTTCCACACCAAAGGCATGGGCAGCGTCATACAGCACTTTAAGCCCGTGTCTGTCTGCAATCTGTTGGATTTTCTCAACATTACAGGGGGTACCGAAAACATGAACCGGCATAATTGCGGTAGTATCTTGGGTTATTAAAGCCTCGATAAAATCCGGATTTAAATTGAAGGTATCTTCCTCAATGTCACAAAAGACCGGTTTGATGTTATTCCAAGCCAGCGCATGGACTGTTGCTGCAAATGTAAAGGGGGTGGTTATTACTTCCCCGGATAATCTTAAAATCTTACACGCTAACTGTAGGGCAACCGTTCCATTGGAAAAAACGGAAAGGTAATCCGCCTTGAGAAAGTTTGATAGCTCTTTTTCCAGCTGTTTTACCATATTCCCATTATTGCTTAACTGATTGCTGTCCCATATTATTTTTATCATTTCATTGATTTGATCTATATCAGGCAGTAAAGGCTGGGTTATATAGAAAGGCTTTGTAAAGCGTTCTGCTGACATATTTATATTTACACCTCCCTAAATCAGATCGAACTTTCCTGCTTTATAACTCAATTTGCATAATCTATACTGATAATTTCATATTATTTTAATTTGCGTAAATTGTTACATTATTCCAATCTAATTTTAAATTTGAAATAAAAAAATGATTTGTATGCACCATTATGTTCGTCTGAAAATAATATGCAAATATAACAAATTATTACAGGGATAGTGTACATGGGATTTTATAGAAATATCTTAAAGTGCCGGAATGGATAGAGGAGGTATAAAGTGAAAGCGTTAATTTTAAGCGGTGGCAGTGGTACCAGACTAAGGCCTTTAACTTATACAAATGCAAAACAGTTGTTGCCTTTGGCTAATAAACCAATATTATTTCATATCATTGAAAAGATCGTCAAAGCAGGAATAAACGATATTGGCATTATTGTAGGTGATACTCGGGAAGAGGTAATAAAGACAGTAGAAAACGGAAACCGATGGGGCATAAACATTAGCTATTTACATCAACCTGCACCATTAGGCCTTGCCCATGCAGTTAAAACGGCTGCAAATTTCTTACTGGAAGATGATTTTCTCATGGTGCTGGGGGATAACGTATTTAATATGGAACTAAATACATTGATAAACAAATTTTATGCGAATAACGCAAACTCGGCCTTATTGCTGCACAAAGTTGAAAACCCATCGCAGTATGGGGTTGCTGCGGTAGAAGACACCCGTATCACCAAACTGGTCGAAAAGCCGAAGGAATTCGTCAGCGATTTGATAATAACCGGAGTATATATTTTTGATAAGAGCATTTTTACAGCTATCGATAATATTAAACCATCCCCCAGAGGAGAGTTGGAAATAACCGATGCTATTCAAAAACAGTTGGAAACCGGGGGGAAGGTCACCTATGAGCTGATTCAAGGCTGGTGGAAAGACACCGGAAAATTGGAAGATATTTTAGAGGCCAACAGGTTAATGCTGGACGAGATGGATGGTAAGTTCAAGACTTTACCTCAATTCAATTCTGTGTTTACGGGCAAAACCCAGCTCGGGGCTAATGTAGTCATCGAAAACAGTAACATTACCGGGCCGGTTGCCATAGCAGATGACACGACCATTAGAAATAGTTATATAGGGCCTTATACATCTGTAGGCAAAGCGGTTACCGTTAATGACTGTGAGATAGATAACTGTATTATTCTTGAAAATACCAAAATTGATGGCATACACAACAGAATCAGCGGCAGTCTTATAGGAAGAAATGTTCAAATCAAAGAGCTTCGCAAAAGACCGCTTTCTCATACTTTCCTGGTAGGTGACAATAGTAAAATTTATCTTTAGAGAAAATTAAAGCACAAATCGCTCGGAGGAGGTTTTTATAATGAAAGTTATACTGGTGACAGGTGGCGCCGGTTTTATTGGCAGCAATTTTATACAATACTTTCTGGAGACAAACCAAGATTTTATGGTAGTTAATTATGATAAGCTTACTTATGCAGGAAATCTTAATAATTTAAAGGAAGTTGAAGAGCTTCCGGCTTATCGCTTTGTTAAGGGCGATATATGTGATCGTGAAGAAGTCAATCGGACACTGAAGCAGTATAACCCTGATTATATAGTCAATTTTGCGGCTGAATCGCATGTGGATAGAAGTATAAGCGGACCTTCAGTATTTGGCCAGACCAACTTTATGGGAACGTTGAACTTGCTCCAGTGTGCTTATGAATTTTGGGGCAGTAACTGTGCCGACAAACGTTTTTTACAGGTCTCAACGGATGAGGTATATGGAAGCATTGAGAATGACAGCGATTATTTTATAGAAGATTCCAATCTTATGCCAAACAGTCCTTATTCAGCTTCCAAGGCCGGAGCAGATATGATGGTAAGAGCCTTTTCGAGAACTTACGGACTTCCGGTTATAACTACCAGATGCTGCAATAATTACGGTCCGTACCAATACCGGGAGAAATTTATTCCTACCTGTATTATAAAAGCTTTACATGATGAGCCTATACCTATATATGGGGATGGTAGCAATATCAGAGAATGGATTCATGTAGCAGATCACTGTTCTGCAGTTATAAAAGCTTTATTTTACGGTATGCCGGGGGAGGTTTACAATATTGGAAGTGGGGAAGAAGTTTCAAATATTGAGATGGCAAGTATAGTACTTAATAATCTTGGTAAACCGGCGGATGCCATGATAAAAGTGAGTGATAGATTGGGCCATGACCGACGTTATGCCTTGAACAGCAGTAAAATTAAAAACCAGTTAAGCTGGGCTTGCAGCTATAAGCTGGAAGAAGGAATCAAAGAAACAATAGAATGGTATAAGAATAACCGGACCTGGTGGCATGATTAATATGAAAATCAGACGCTGAAGACACTGAATATTATGAATAACGCGGAGTGTATTAAAAATTAAAATACCTAAAGAAGGTTTCAGCCTACCATGGGATTAACCATTGCAGGGGTGGGGTGTTAAAGTTAGTAAGTCCGTGCAAGCGTTCTTAATACCCCAAGCCCGGCATAATCCACCTTATAGGACTGCGAAGATGGACGGTTATTTCGCAGAGATGCGGGTGGCACCACCCAGGTAGGGAGCCAGGCGGGATAGACTTATTACCCACACCGCGATGAGAGTTAAGACACAGGTGGCAAGATAGAGCATCACCATGCCTGGGTTGCCGTCCCACAAAGACGGTGCGAAATGCTGGCTCCCGTATAAAAGTCCGGTTAAAAATAAGGGATGCATAAGAAAGATAAGAAATGATTGATTTGACAACCAGTAAATCCAATTACCCAATTTCTTTTTATAACTAAGAGCCAGACCGCTGCCGAAAAAGTAGGTACAAACGGTATAGAGTATAACACTGGGTCGCATAGATGTCGCATAAGTAGAGGTTAGTTTACTGTCAATGAACAATAGCGCAGTACTGAACACCCAGATAAAACCGAGCCATACTACATTTTTTTGCACAATGGCATTACATTTTTCCCGATAAAAGGCTACATACATGCCCAGGACAAAATAGAAAACCCACACCGGGAACGCCACCAGATACAGGCATTGCCAATCATTGGGCAACGGCAGTTTACTCATCATATTAAAATATAATATGGTTTGGCTCAACAAAGTTATTAGAAACGAAATAATAACCGTGCTATGAGGCCATTTAGCAATACTTGTGCGCAGGAGCGGGTAAATGAGATAGAGCTGAAAAATAATTACTAAAAAGTAGAGGTGATAACATGCCGTACCCCATAATAAATGTTTGGCCAATGCAGCCAGCATATTCCCCAGACCGGAATAACCGCCCGATATAATCAAGCCTACTATAAAATAAACTACCGTCCAGATAAAATAAGGCCAGAGCACATGGCCGAACCGCTTGCGATAAAATACTGCCGCAGACTTAAAACCGCCCGTGAGGTCAATATAGTATAATAAAAAACCGGATATTATAATAAACATAGGAACCGCAAAGCGGACCAGTTGATTCAGGGTATAGCCCAATGCGGTCAAAGTGGCATAACCGGCGGTTATGTGTATGCCAATAACGGCAAATGCCGCTATTACTCTCAATATGTCGAACTCCTGTAAACGTCTTTTCATTGTAAAACATCCTTTGCCATGAATAATCAAGCTTTTCTAATTTTAATCTAAAATATGGTCGAATACCAGACAGTTAGGGAAATACAGCTTAAAGGAAGGTCATAGCTAATGCTGGATGCACATAAAGAAATCACCGAAGACACCAAATTACAAACCATGATTGACGAGATTAAAAATAGAGACAATGTCCTTTCATACGAACTGAGTACATATCTATTTAAAAAATACTGCAAGCGGGATCAGCTGGAATATTGCCAACCCGCCATGTGTCCGTTCAGAACCATGGATACCTGCGATTGTACTAACCTAAAAAACTATATTTTAAAAGCATTCAATATGAAGAGGCTGTAATAAATAAGTAAGAGCCAAAACTTTTAGTTTTGGCTCCCAATTTCATGTTTTGAATGAATTGGATTTTCTATTTGGCTAAGGGACCGGGCATAGGAAAAACGTTTCTTCCATAAGCAGTATTGGTTACTATGGCCGCAGCCATATAAAGTCCCAAAATGCCGGAAACTAATAGTAAATTACCCGCTATAGGACCCCATGAAGCGGCAAGAACACCCAGGTCTTTTAACGCCACTATCATCAGAGCTACATCTAAAACTACCACCAGCAATGACATAATCAAGGGTGATTTGAAATAAGCCGGAGTCCAAAGCACCAATGATATAGCCAGAGGTAACCAGGCCCAGCCATCAATGTGAGGATCAAACTGCCAACCGTGTATTGCCGCAAAATATTTAAATACGAGTTCCAAACCTGTAACCAGCATAAAAAAGGCCGAAAAGAAAGTAAATACATTACCACCGGTAGTGTTGCCTTCACGCAGCTCAATCAAACCAACCGACAACTGTACAACAAAGCCACCAAGTAACCAGATACCCATTAACCCCACACAACTACCCTCGACCTTGCCTGTAAACAGAGCATAAAATACAAAACATGCCATTGCCAGTGCAACCAACCCCGCGGGTGCCGGATTTGCCCAACCATTTTCCGCCTCAGCCATTCCCATTCCCCCTTTTCCCTTTCCACATAATACAGCTTTCCATACACATTACATTCATATGTTGTTGAGGAACATATGATGTTAGGAATACTAACAACGAGAATGGTTTTTCAGGTGGAATTAAATAGAAACAATATATAAACCAGAAAAAACAAGTAACCGTGCAGATTGACCTGCACGGTTATCGTTTTTAAATATAGTTGCTATTGGTACTCATTCATTAACAGCTTCCCGTAATTTTTTCCAGTAGGTCTCATCTTCAAATCCCATACGCCAAACGGCTACTCCTTTCAAACCATACTTTTTGGCTAATCTAACTTTACGGGTAACACTGAAGCCATTTTCAAACCAAACCTGATGTTGCGAACCGTTAACCCAATAATTGAAAAAAGCAGACTGGGACTCATCATCCCATTTAATCGTGGCTTTATGTTCTTGGGCGATTTGTTGTGCTTCTTTCATACCAATGTACTTGGCTTCTCCATTTTTCCGGATAGGCCAATCATAGCCATAAGCACCGATGCATACGGTTAACTTATGGGCGGGAATATACTTTAAAGCTTCCTTAATATTCTTTTCCACCCATTCATAAGGGGCTACCGAGCCCGGGCCCGTGCTTACGGCATGTTTGTCATAAGTCATTATGGTTACATTATCAGCTAATTGTCCCAGTGCGCCATAGTCATAGGCGGCGCCGATTTCCTCCAGGCCATCCAGTTTGGGCATAACGGAAACTGATATCTTCTTGTTTTGGGCATGCAGACGTTGGGCCAGATCGCGAACGAATACGGTCAGATCATCGCGGTTTTCTTTCGGCAGCAGTTCAAAATCGATGTTTACGCCGTAATAATTTTTATCCATCACCGTTTTCACAATATTGTTGATGGCAAACTCTCTGGTCTTTGAATCGGCAAGAGCGTTTTGATTGGCGGGATCTTTATTGATCAGGGGCATTAATTTTACTTCAGGATGTTTACGCATGAATGTAAGGACATCTGGTTCGAATCCAACGGCTGAAGTCACTAAATTGCCGTCCGGGCGGAGCGTATACCAAAAGGGCATAAGGATATTAATATCCCGGTAGTGTTTACGAAGGGCAGGGTATCCGTAAGTGAATTTGTTCCAGCCTTTTTCATAAAAAGACATTACCTCCAGTTTTTTGGCGGAAAACGGTTTCTTTTCTACCGCTTTACAGCCGGATATGCCGGTGATAAGAAATACGATTATTAACGCTGCCACCCAGGAGGGGTATTTTTTAAGATAAACTTTAAAATTATTCATAAGCAACACCTCAGGTTTATCGTGCACCAAATTTAGTTATTTTACTCAGTTGGAAACCTTAAAAATTTAGCAGGCCCTTATAAGGCGGAAAAATAGCAAGTTTGAATAGATTCGCCAATGGGGGTTTCGTATACGGTTTTATTATTAAGAGCAGAATAATACCAATCTTTAGAAAGGCTCAAAGTATGGATGCCCAAAATCATAAAAACCGTTTACTTTCTTTAGACGCGCTGCGTGGATTTGATATGTTTTGGATTATCGGGGGCAGTTCTATCGCTGATGGCCTTGTCAACTTGAACTTGCCCTGGAGCCGGGTAATAGCCCATCAATTATCCCATTCAAAATGGAATGGATTTACCTTCTATGATCTTATCTTCCCTTTGTTCGTGTACATCACCGGAGTTTCGGTTTATCTTTCCCTGCAAAAACGACTGAAAACGGTTGACCGGAAAAGCCTGGTCAAGCATGTCCTCAAACGCAGCGCCATTCTATTCCTGATCGGAATCATTTATTATGACCAAATCAGTACCTTAAGCCTGGCCCAGGACACAGGCCGCCACTTGTGCGGGTATCCTGATCGGTTACTGGTTAATAATGAAGTTTGTACCGGTTCCGGGCTATGGGGCCGGGGTTTGGACCGAAGCAGGCAATTTGCCGCATTACCGCATTTAACTGCCCGCACCAACATCTCTGGCAACGCTTTCCCTTCATAAAGATATTCCCTTTACCAGGAACATTTGTTACCCCATAAAAGCCAGTTCAGTCTCGCAAGGTATAAATGGAAAGGGAACCATTTCAAACGGGAAAAAGACCCTTTCAGACATCGACAGCAGGAGAGTAAGGTGTCTTAGGCGGACAGTAAGTTCATAAGGGGGGATGATTAGTGCAAAATTTTTAGGGCTGTTCTTTAGGGATGACCCTGTGCTCCTATGCACTGGAAATCTATTGTTGCTGTTCGGTTCTTTTCGCTGCGCTGGATTTCTATGCTTTCAACCTCTGCTATGCGGTCCTCCTGGGATAAGGCTTGCATAACAGCCATACGGATATGTTCATCGGTGACCCCTTTCCCCTGGATCCGGGAATAATCCAGCCCATGTTTAACATTCAGGAACCATTCCCCAGTGTTGGTGGTCAGCAGACGCTCCACAGACTGGACCTCTTCATCGTGCCCCTCAACCATCTCCAGGTTGCGCTGACTGTCAAAGACCAGGTCGTTATTAACGATTTTAAGAGTTTTCATGTCGTCACCAGCTCTCCGATTTGTCTTTCCCAACGATACTCACTCCGGTACCGGACGAATCGTCGGCCTTAAGAGTTATTCCTTTGGGAGCTGCAATGTCCACTGTACCCTCAGGGGTAATTGTTATGGTCACCTTGCCGTCTTTGTGTCCAATGACCAGATCATCAGCTCCGGATACTGGTAGGCTACCGGCAAAGGGGAGCCAACCTCCTAAAACTATGGCATCCTCAAGCCCGTGATGGCGGTTAGAACTCGGTGCCTGCGGGGTGCCTGAAAGCAGGACTGCATCTAATTCCCGTTCCGCAAATACAACGACCACCAAATCACCCGGTTTGAGCGGTGGCCTGATAAAAAAACCATTTGCATACATAAACATAACTGGCGCCTGGGAAATGAGGGGCATAGCCTCCATCCGGCCGTCTGCTAGTTTACGCTTGGCAAGTGGAACCACGTCAGCGGTCATCTTCTGCCCGTCAAAGCTCTGAATTTTACCCAGCAGGCAGGTATGCAGCTCCGAAAAAGCCTCCCCCATAATTCCATCGAAAAACTTTGTAGCCTCGCTCACTTATACCACCACCTCCACTTCCGTGATAAAGTCGGCACCTGAATGGGAGCCCTTTCTTACCCGGAAGGTTCCGTTTGCTGTTTTGGATTGGATCTGTAAGATACTGTCCACCGTGATCCGGTGATTCAACAGCATACGCACATGGAACCCGGATATTTTTTTACCATTGCTTTCTTCTTCAAAAGGTTGCGGACTTTCGATAAGGCCAGTATCAGCATTGAGAAGGAAACCAGTCTGCGTCCCTGCTTCCCAGGGCCGGATCAGAATCTTACCTTGGCTAATATGGAACTTGCTGCCGGTCTCTCCTACGATCTGCCGCATGACGCTCTGAAGCATACCGGACACGCTCCGGCCCCGGGAATAAGTAAGATTATTAACCAACTGCAGTTCGCCCAGCTCCATGCCGAACATGCCTGCCAGATCAGCCAGGATAGCTTTGGAAGTCACCCCGGGAGCATATGATTTACTTACATAGGCCTTTAACCATTTTTCAGAACCTTCTCCAACGGTCAACTTTGTGACCTTGTCTATACCCTCCCAGACGGTCTCCTGCTTATCAATTGTCCCAAGCAGGATAGTCCCCACGTCCCCCTCATAGCCGGCATTCAGAATTACATTCTCGCCTTTTTTAAGTAGAGCTATGGTAGTATCCGACAGGTTATAGATCATTACATCACTGATATTGGGCTCTGGGTCATCATCAAAATTGACCAAAAAATCAACTTCAAAATCATCCTTAACAAACTTTTTGCCGGCCACCAAAATCTCAGCCTTCTGCATCCAGTATTTAGCCATTGTCACTCACCAGCCAAAGGAATACTGTCTTATTAAAGTTATCCCAGGTCACCCGCTCAGTCTGGCCAGATACATCCAGCGGAATAATCGGGATCTGAGGGACGTCCAAATACATATGAGCAGCGAACAGGGGCCGCCCATAGACCGCCTTTGCTCCGGCTATAACCAGTTGGTCATTCCTGTACAGGTCAACAGTGAAATAATCATTCTCGGCATTATAACTGACCTCAAAGGTATAGGTCTTGCCATCAATGGCGATATCAAACCGGTAGGGGATTAAGTCTTTTTCGATTTCAATATATTCCATGCTATTCACCTCTCATCGTCCGCCAAACATCAGCATTACTCTGTTGTTTGGCAGGCTGTTTACGGCCAGCGGTAGTTACCGGCTTTGTTTTGGTTGCTACCGCTGGCGGTAGGTTAGTAATAGCTATTTCTTTAGGTATCGCAATTCGTACCAGTTTTAGGGTCATGTCGAATTCAAAACCATTTGCTACATTACCGCCATGCCTAGTACTCAGGCTTTCGATTACCACATTTATGTACCAGACTCGATGTATATATGTAAGTAGTTTTCCGGTTTGTTGGTATTCTTTGAGCTTATTCAACTTATTTGATGCATCATCACCAACAACAACGCCGGAGATTGCTAGCGTCTCTGGCTTCTTTTTCACATGGTCGGATACGTCCTGGCCACGTTCTACCGGTTTTTCAGTGACTTCAACATCGCTGGTGGGATCGTCCGAGGTTACGACCGATAGTTCGATGTCTCCTAAGAGTGCACCCTGCATACAAGCACCTCCTACTTTCGGGCATAAGAAAAGCTCTAGCATTATTAGCCAGAGCTTGATTTGACGATTCTTTTTTCAGATGTTATCATACAATTAATAAAGGAGTTGCCGCTATTGGCATGGCGGCAGGTCCGTAAATGGGTTTAGGCCGCCTTACACAAAGGCGGCCACGTTATTTTCTGAGCATGATGCACAGGGAAATAACTCCTATGAGTACCAGACAGAATTGAAACAATTCGCCATATGTAATCATAGAGCATCACCTCCCCTCTTGGGAAAGTGACCTAACCGCCTAGCGACAACTCCTGATAATTATTTTAGCATATTATGCCATAAGAAAAGCACCCCGGAGGGTGCTTTTTGCGAGGACACTCTATTCAGCAAGGGCAGTATGTTCCCAATATTGTTTAGATATTTCGGCAAAGTTCTCATGATCAAAGCTATCCCAATTGATCTTGTCCGCTATTTCCCTGGTAAGCCGAACTTTTAATACGGGCTCGTCTGCCGAGTTTCCATAAACATCAACCAAAGGAAAGACCCAAACAAGTGCTACTTCTTCTGTCTCTGGCAGTTCAAATAATGATTGAAAAACTTTGGCTGAATCCATCAAAATACCGCCCCTAATCATTTGGTTAGATAAGTTGTCATCGGCGTTAAGCCAGGCCAGAACAAGCTTCTTGCCCTCTTTTTCAGTTCCCAGAACTTGCAGTTTAACAATACGCTTTTTATCGGTATTTGTTTTTTTGCCAACTGCGGTATTAATAGTATTTTCAATCCGCTGTTCTATGGTTTTTTCAGTTTGTTTACTTGAGTTAGTTTTTTTGTCAACGTTTTTCTCGTTTTTAACAGTTTTTTCGATATTTTGCTTTGAGGTTAAAACCGGAGCAACAGGGCCATCTTTCGCGGCTTGCTTGCCTGTTTCAAGGGCTTTATGTTTTGTCACGTTGAAGGCGTGACTATGTTATTTACTAAATCTTAGTTATATACTCAACTTTCTGACCAGAGAA
>DHSK01000003.1:2114-9070 GCA_002408445.1 Syntrophomonas sp. UBA5288 | reverse complement strand
TATTCATAGCAATGACAAATGGAGTTTTTGAATTATGCAAAACTCTCAAAATAAAAAAAGCTTTTATCCCTCCAGGGACAAAAGCTTAAACTTCTGCGGTACCACCCAAATTGACGATAAATCGCCCACTCATTTTGCATACCATCATATGCACCCCACTGATAACGGACAGGGTTCCCGTCGGCGTCTAATCCCTACCGGTTTCGAGCCGCCCTCGCAAGTCCATTCAATATGTTCCGGTATGCCGCTTTCCCACCAGCCGCGGCTCTCTGTGCTACCTTCCCCTACCTACTTCTCTTGCTCATCGGTGTTATACATTAAATTATTTTTTATTTACAAAAATATTACATTTAAATTGCCTGTTTGATTTGTATATTACTTTCCTTTTGCTCATGTTGCATAAGCAGGTTTATACAAAATAAAAAAAGCCTTTGCCCCTGTATCGGGACAAAAGCTTAAACTTCTGCGGTACCACCCAAATTGACGATAAAATCGCCCACTCATTTTACATACTATCATATGTACCCTACTGATAACGGACAGGGTTCCCGTCAGCGCCTATTCTCTTTCGATTTCGGGCCGCCCTCGCAAGTCCATTCGTAATAATCTCTGCAACCGCCTTCGCACCAACCGGCGATTCTCTGAATACATCCAATTATTCTTACTACTCTTGCTCATCGGTTTATGATTTATAAGATGTTCAAATCTTAGCACTTACCATTAATCCCTGTCAAGGCTTTATGCAACACTTTCCTAAAATACTTTAACTTCCAAAATTTAAGTTAAATTTAAGCTATGCCCCTTATTATAAAATTCATCGGAAAGAATAGAAAATTAAAAATTTATAGGGAGTGAGAAATTTGATCCGTAAACGCTTTAAATACCTGACCTGCCTGGTTGTGGTGCTAACGGGCTTATTGAATTTGGCAGGATGCGGGACCACCGCCAAATCTGCGGCTTCTTCAAGTAAAGCCGCGTCATCAGGTTTGTTTGCCCAATTGGTGGAGTACAGCAAGGAGGATACGGATGCCGGCTGGGATGCATCCAGTGCCACCAAAATTACTTTACAGGGGAATTCCGCGGTAGTAGATGGGGCCGGTGCTTCATCTGACGGCAGCCAGGTCACCATTGCTAAAGCCGGAACTTATGTACTGAAGGGCAAGCTGAGCAATGGGCAGGTTATCATTTCCGCCGGCGCAAAAGATAAGATACATCTGGTGCTAAATGGAGTTACCCTCTCCTGCGCGGACAGTTCCCCTTTATATACCAAACAGGCCGGCAAGACCATTATTACTTTGGCCAAGGGAACCACCAACAGTTTAAGTGACGGTTCCACTTACCAAAATACTACCGATAATGAACCAGATTCAACTATTTTCAGCCAATGCGACTTAACTATCAATGGTACCGGTTCCCTGACCGTTAACGGTAAATATAAAAATGGTATCGGGACCAAGGACGATCTGGTAATCACCGGAGGCAAGATAACTGTCAGCGCAGTTAACGACGGACTGCAGGGACATGATTCCGTAGCGGTAAAAAACGGCAGCTTGACGATTAAGGCCGGAAAAGACGGCATCCAATCCAATAATGACAAAGATACCGCTAAGGGCTGGATCTCACTGGATGGCGGCACCTTTAATATAACGGCCAGCGAAGACGGTATCCAGGCCGAAACTATTCTGCAAATTAACGGAGGCAAATTCAATTTAATTACCGGTGGCGGCAGTGCCAAGGCTGTCAAAAAAACGAACAATGACTTCCCCGGCGGAAGAATGAATAATACCAATACCACAGCAAGTACAGAAGAAACCGCCAGTGCCAAAGCCTTAAAAGGCGGAAAAGGTGTTGCTGTCAGCAATGGTACTGTGACGATCGATTCCGCTGATGATGCCATTCACTCCAACGGCGACGTAGCTATTAAAGGCGGAACCTTCAATATATCGGCCGGAGATGATGCAGTACACGCCGACGATCAGGTGACCATTGACGGGGGAACCATTAAAGTAGCCCAGAGCTATGAAGGCCTGGAAGGAGCTTATATAACCGTCAATGGTGGGAATATCCATATAATGGCCAGCGACGACGGTTTTAACGCGGCCGGCGGCAATGACGGCAGCGGCCAGCAACAAAGCCGGGATAATTTCAATGCGGCTGGTGATTATGAAATAAACATCAGCGGAGGTTACATTTATGTTAATGCCAACGGTGACGGCATTGATTCCAATGGGGCCCTCAATATAGACGGAGGAACCATTATCGTAGATGGACCAACCAACAATGGCAACGCTTCCCTGGATTATAACGGCACCGCCAAGATTACCGGCGGAATTCTGGTAGCAGCCGGCAGCTCAGGCATGGCACAGGCTCCGGGGACCTCTTCCACTCAGAATTCCCTGCTGGTTTACTATACTGCCGTTCAGAAAGCGGGAACATTAGTTAACTTATCCGATGCAGACGGTAAATCCATATTGACCTTTGCCCCCGCCAAAGATTATCAGTCTATCGTTATAAGTATGCCTGAACTGAAAAAGGATAAAACTTATACCCTTTCATCAGGCGGCACTTGCAGCGGAACAAACAAGGACGGACTTTATACCGGCGGTACGTATACTTCCGGTACCAAGCTTACCGATGTGAAGATATCCAGCGCAGTAACCAGTATTGCGGATGACGGCACTGCGGCCACCGGTCATAGTGCTGCGGGTGGCCCTGGCGGACACCCCGGGCAGGGCAACCGTCAAGGCCAGCCCCAGGGTCAACCGCAGGGCAATCCTCCAGGTCAGCCCCCCCAGGGCCAACCTCAAGGTCAACCTCCAAGCAATTAATCTATAACTAAAATAAAAACAGAAGAAAAGGGAGTGTCCACCGGCGCTTTCCTTTTCTTTTCTGCATTCTAATTAAGAAATACTGTTACTGTCATTTGCTATGAATGCTACTGTCATCCTGAACGTTAGTGAAGGATCTTCCCGACACGGAGGTAGAAAGATCCTTCACTAACGTTCAGGATGACATATGTGCCTCTTACTTCGACCACAGGATAGAGGCCCGCTTGGGGCCGTAGGGACAGGCTACGAGCTAGAGATATGCTCTATTTTTATAAGTGGGTGGCATGCGGCCATGAACGGTTAATATGACACTGATTTAAATTTAATCCGGCTGCAAACGGTTGGGCCGGGGCAAACTGCTGAAAACAACGGAAAATATGGTTCCGGCCTCCTCGGAACTTTTCACTGTTATTTCGGCGTTATGCATAAGGGCAATGCTCTGGGCTATGGCCAGTCCTAATCCGTATCCGCCCTGTTCCCGGGAGCGTGATTCGTCGACCCGGTAAAAACGGTCAAATATATGTTCAATCTGATCATGGGGAATAGGAACACCCCGGTTAATCACTGACAAAACCGCCTTGTGTTCGCTGGTCTCTGCGAGGTTAACCGTTATTTTGCCCTTTTCCAGGGAATATTTAAGCGCGTTGTCTACCAGAATCCCCACCAGCTGTTTAAGTTTGTTTTCATCTCCATTAACATAGACCTCAGCCGCTATATTAGTCTCCAACTCCTTCTCCTGCTCGAAGGCAACCGACTCAAACGGCAATATGGCACCATATAGCGTTTCACTCAGATTAAGGCGGGACAAGGCAATATGGCTTTGAGCATCGTCTGTTCGGGCCAAAAAGAGCAGGTTCTCTATTAATACATCCATTCGTTGCGCTTCCATTTGAATATACTCCAGCCATTTAGCCTGGTCTTGCACTAAACTTTGCGGCTGGGACTGCACAATGTCAATATTAGCCAGTATTACGGTCAAAGGTGTGCGCAGCTCGTGCGACGCATCGGCCACAAATTTCTTTTGCTGCGCCCAGGCCTTCTCCACCGGGCGCAGAGCCCAGCCCCCCAGATATAAACTAATCAGGAAAAACGCTGCCAGGCTTAATATTCCTACTAATATTGAAGTAATGACTAATGTAGACAGAGTATTGATTTCCATACTGCGATCCACAAAAGCTATTTTGGTTCCGGAAGCGGTTTTCTGTTTAAGATACCTCAGACTCTCGCCGGAAATCGTCCCCGAATTTTTATCATCGGCCAGGCATTGTTCAACGATGGTCTTTAGGTATTGCTGGTCCGACAGGTCAAACAGTTCTCCCTGGGCAAATATAATGTTATTTTCGGCATCCAATGCCACCACAAAAGCAGGTGCCGGGGTAAAACCGGGCTCATTTTTGGGTGGTCCGGCCAATTCCCGGCGCACCGGCGGTTCATGGTTTTCCCTCATCAAAGTACGCTCCAGCACATCCATGCTGTCCCTGACCAGCCGTTGCTGAGTGGAAGCATAAAAAGCAATAAAAATACCGATCAAAACCATAGCAATAAGCAGCATATTGATCAGGACGAATTGGTATTTTAACTTCTTGATCATTTTTTTACCTCCAGGCGGTAACCCACCTTGCGTATGGTGCAGATGTTTACCCTACTATTCAGATAGGCTAGTTTTTTTCTCAGGAAAGATATGTAGACTTCAACATTGTTATCCTCCGCATCGCTCTCCGTACCCCAAACTTTCAGCAGCAGGTCTTCCTTGGGTACAATAAGGTTGGGGTTGGACAGCAGGATTCTCATTATTTCGAATTCCTTCAGTCCCAGCTGGATAGTTTTATCATCACATTGCAGGGTATTATTGGCAAGATTCAGTTGTAAATCGTCCAGGACCAATTCGTCCATGATAATTTCGCCTTTACGCCGTGACAAAGCCCTGATACGTGCTATCAGTTCATCATTCGCAAATGGCTTGGTCAGATAATCATCGGCACCGCAATCCAAACCCTTTACTTTATCGGGGACCTCAGACCTGGCCGTCAGAAGGATAACGGGAGTATAGTTTTTTTGCCGGCGCATCTCCCTTACCACCTCAAATCCGTTCATTTCCGGCAGCATTACATCCAAGACAATAACGTCATATATGCCGCTCATGGCACAATCATAACCTGCTTCCCCATCATGGGCGACATCTACATTATATTTACTCTGCTTAAGAATTTGCGCCAATGTTTCCGCCAGACGTATTTCATCTTCAACCACCAGTATTCTCATTTATAAAACCTCCGAACCAAACTTAAAGACATTTCATGTTACATACCTATTTTAATTTATTTAGCTCCCCTTGAAAAACTCCAAAACGCACTTCAGGTATGCGTAAACCGGCCGGTGAGCATTAGGGAAGCATGGTTAACCACATCTTGCGAGGGGGATGGACGGGGTTGAAATGTAAAATTACGTTTAAGAGCAATTTAAGTAAAGGACGGTATCATGTAAATGAAAGTTTTGCATAATTAACTTTTTCCTATGATTAAGCAGTAACTTTGCAAATGTCATCCTGAACATAGTGAAGGATCTTGCAGTCTCCGAGATGGAAAGATCCTTCACTACGTTCAGGATGACAAAAAAACGTTATTCATAGCAATGACAAATGGGGTTTTTGGAATTATGAAAAACTCTCAAATATAAAATTCAGAGGTAAGCAAATAGTTACCGGAAACGGAGGGATTAGTAATGGCTATCGCGACATTTAAAAGATACGAAAAAAAATTTCTGGTTAATCAGGCCCAGTATGATGCAATATTTCCGGTCTTATCAGAATACATGCGCTTGGACAAATTCTGTAAGAATGATCAGGAATACACTATATACAATATCTATTATGATACAGATAATTCCAGCATTATCCGCCATTCACTGGCCAAACCCTTTTACAAGGAAAAACTGCGCTTGAGAACCTATAATACCAATATTTCGCCTAAAGCTACGGTCTTTTTGGAATTAAAAAAGAAGATCGACGGGGTGGTCACCAAACGCCGGGCTACGCTCACTCTGGCTGAAGCCTATAATTATTTGGATCACGGGATAAAGCCGGCCGATAGGGACTATTTAACCGGACAAGTGCTGAATGAAATAGATTATTTCCGCCAGATCAGCCCGGTTAGACCGGCCGCCTATATCAGCTATGACCGCCAAGCCTTGTTCGGCCTGGAGGACAAAGAATTTCGGGTTACGTTTGACCGCAATATAATCAGCCGCTGTTACGATGTCAGCCTGGAAAAGGGCCGGTTTGGGAAAGACCTCCTCTTCCCGGGGATATATTTGATGGAGATCAAGGTCTCCCGCGCTTTTCCGCTGTGGTTGGCTGATTTGCTGGCAACGCACGGAATTTATGCGACCAGTTTTTCCAAGTATGGCCAGTTGTATAAAGATCATTTGCTTAATGCAGCTAATGCTCATATCATGGCCCAAGCCATATAAATTGAGGAAGGAGATCGATTTATGTTTAATACTCTATTTACATCCGGTATCGGCCAAACGCTGACCGTCAGCAAAACTTTGCTGATCATACTGGCAGCGCTGGTATGCGGGTTGGTAATAAGTCAAGTGTATATCTTTATCCACAGAAAAGCAGCAGGTTCACAGTCGTTTAGTATATCGCTGATCATGCTGCCCGCCATTGTTGCCATTATTATACTGCTGATCGGAGATAATATTGCCCGGGCCTTCAGTCTGGCCGGAGCCTTCTCTTTGATTCGTTTCCGCAGCGCTCCGGGAGAACCGGAGGATATCTCCTATATTTTCTTCAGTCTGGCGGTGGGGCTGGCCTGTGGTATGGGTTATCTGGGATATGCCGGGATTTTTACAATCATATTGGGAACTGTAATGCTGCTCCTGCGCAAACTTAAGTACGCCAGCCCCAAGCATACTACCATGATTTTAAAAGTGTCTGTGCCTGAAAACCTTAACTATGAAGGACTGTTCGATGATATTCTGGATCAGTACACCAACACCTGGCAAATGAACCGGGTCAAAACCAGCCAATTTGGTACTTTATTTACCCTGTTCTACACCGTCGAATTTAATAAGGAGTACTCGCAAAAGGCGTTCCTGGATCAACTTCGCTGCCGAAACGGAAAT
>DHSK01000003.1:0-1797 GCA_002408445.1 Syntrophomonas sp. UBA5288 | reverse complement strand
GAAGGATCTTTCCCCTTGCGAACAGGGAAGATCCTTCGGCTTGGCCTCAGGATGACAATTAATCAGTGTCCTTCTGTGTTGAATTTTCTAATCAACAGTATTAACTGCATCCTTCATGCCGCGGACATACTCCACCACATGAGGGACACAGTCCGTGCCATATTGGGATATGATTTCAACTATAGCGCTGCCGACAATTACTCCGTCGGAAACCTGCGCCATTTGCGCAGCTTGCTCAGGGTTGGAAATGCCAAAGCCAATTGCACAGGGAATATCTTTCACCTCTTTGACCACTTTTATCATTTGCTCAACATTGCCGCCCAATTCCCGTCTGACTCCGGTAACACCCATAGATGATACACAATAAAGGAATCCCTCTGCCTCGCGGGCAATCATACGGATGCGGTTATGGGAGGTGGGGGCAATCATCGATATCATGCTGACACCGTATTGCGAGCAGGAAGGCATAAATTCAGCCTTTTCTTCCAGTGGCACATCCGGAACAATCACGGCATCAATGCCGGCCTTTTGGCAATTCTCCATAAACCGGTCTGTGCCATAAGTAAAGATGGGATTGGCATAGGTCATGAAAGCTATAGGAACATTACATGATAGGCGGATGCGTTCCACCACGGCAAATATTTTATCCGTCGTGGCACCGGCAGCAAGAGCACGATTATCCGCCTCCTGAATCACAGGCCCTTCTGCCACCGGATCGGAAAAGGGTATCCCCAGCTCTATTAGATCCGCACCGGCCTCCGCCATCTGCACTACCAGTTGTTCAGTAATATCCAATGACGGGTCACCCGCCGTGATAAATGGGATAAATGCCTTGCCGTTGGCAAAAACCTCCTGTACTCTATTCATAAATCTCTTCCCCCCTGTAACGTGCTATGGCAGCCACATCTTTATCGCCCCGGCCGGAAAGATTGACTACCAGGATTTTATCTTTGCCCAGCTTGGGAGCGATCTGCTTCGCATAGGCAACCGCGTGAGCGCTTTCGATGGCAGGAATAATGCCTTCCGTACGGGAGAGATATTCGAAGGCCTCTACGGCCTCGTCATCCGTAACCGCCACATATTCCGCCCGGCCGGTATCGTGGAGATGGGCATGTTCGGGACCCACCCCCGGATAATCAAGCCCTGCTGAAATGGAGTAAACCGGGGCTATCTGGCCGTACTGATCCTGACAAAAATAGGATTTCATGCCATGAAAGATACCTACGGTTCCGGTGGTGATGGTAGCGGCGGTCTCGGCGGTATCGATCCCATGTCCGGCCGCTTCACAACCGATCAAACGCACCTCCGGATCTTTGATAAAATCATAGAACATCCCCATGGCATTGCTGCCGCCCCCTACGCAGGCAATCAATGCGTCAGGGAGCCGGCCTTCTTTTTGCAGCATCTGCTGTCTGATTTCCCGGCCGATCACGCTCTGAAAATCGCGGACAATGGTCGGGAATGGATGGGGACCCATGACTGAGCCAAGCACATAATGGGTATCTGTTACCCGTTTGGTCCATTCGCGCATGGTTTCATTGACTGCATCTTTGAGCGTCCGGGTACCGCTGGTCACCGCATGCACTTTCGCTCCCAGCAGTTTCATCCGGTAAACATTCAACCTTTGCCGGTCAGTGTCTTCCTGGCCCATGAAAATCTCGCATTCCATCCCCATAAGTGCGGCGGCGGTCGCGGTGGCCACGCCATGCTGCCCCGCGCCCGTCTCGGCGATAACGCGGGTCTTGCCCATGCGTTTAGCCAGGAGCACCTGTCCCAGCACATTGTTGATCTTGTGTG
>DHSK01000103.1 GCA_002408445.1 Syntrophomonas sp. UBA5288 | reverse complement strand
GGCGGCGGCCCGGCCATGTGTTCTCTGTGGACCAGGGACATATAGTAAATAGAATATGGGAGGGTTATAATCATGGATTTTCGTTTAAGTGAAGAACAAGAAATGATGCGCAAAATGGCCCGGGATTTTTCCGACAATGAGATTGCTCCTTATGCGTCAGACTGGGATAAAAATCATATTTATCCGGCTGATTGTATCAAAAAAATGCATGAAGTTGGTCTGATGACTATAGGAGTGCCGGAAGAATATGGCGGAGCCGGTCTTGATCATGTAGCTCAAAATATAGTAGCCGAAGAAATCTGTCATGGAGACGCCGGTGTAGGTACTATTATGGTCGCCAGTACCCTGCTGGCTGCCGATCCGGTATTGATAGCGGCCGACCACGAGCAAAAGAAATGGTTCTATGGCATGTTGAATGAAGGCGCCCTGGCCGCTTTTTGTCTGACCGAGCCCGGGGCCGGTTCTGATGCGGGGGGCATTGCCACCCGTTGCGTAAAAGACGGCGATGATTATATCATAAACGGGACCAAGCAATTTATAAGTAACGGTGGAACCGCCGGAGTCTATACTTTAATGGCCACCTTGGATAAGAAGCTGGGCCCAAAGGGCATGTGTGCGTTTATGATTGACCGCAATACTCCGGGAATAACTATAGGACCGGAGGAAGATAAACTGGGAATCAGAAACTCCAATACCACCTCGGTTATATTTGAAGATGTCAGGGTACCGGCCAAGAATTTGCTGGGTTCTGAAGGACAAGGGTTCTACATCATTATGAAAACTCTGGACCTTTCCAGAGCAAGCATCGGCGCTATGGCCACCGGTGTGGCCCAATCCTGCCTTGATGCTTCTCTCGCCTATGCCAAGGAAAGAACTCAGTTTGGCAAACCCATTTCCTCCTTCCAGGCCATTCAGTTTAAAATGGCTGACATGGCAATGAAAATCGAAGCTTCACGTCTGCTATACCTGGAAGCCTCCTCTTTACAGGATATGAATGTACCAAGATTCAGCAAAGCGGCTTCACTCGCCAAATGTTTTGCCGGTGACACCGCCATGTTCTGTGCATTGGAAGCAGTACAGATTTTTGGTGGATATGGATATACCAAAGATTATCCGGTTGAAAAATACATGCGTGACGCCAAGATATTCCAGATATTTGAAGGTACCGCTGAAGTGCAGCGCATAGTAATAGCGGGAGACTTGCTCAGGAGCTAAACAAGTATTTTCCCCCACAAATCAGGTAGGAGGAATAATATCTATGAATTATATGGAAGAATACCAAAGCAAACTGACTACGGCCGATAAAGCGGTCCAGGTGGTTAAATCAGGAGATACGATAAACTATGGCGAATTTATGATGGTCTCAGCACTTCTGGATGAAGCGCTGGCTAAACGTAAAGATGAACTGACCAATGTTAAAATAATCACAACCACCTGCCCTTTTCAACCCAAGGCAGTATTAGCCGACCCTCATAAAGAACACTTTATTTATAACGACTGGCATTTCAGTGCAGCCAGCCGCAAACTGCATGACTTGGGTCTTTGCTATTACATGCCCTTGGTATATCATGAAGCGCCAACTTTTTATGAAAGAGGTTATGTACCTATCGATGTTGCTTTTATAAAAGTTGCTCCTATGGATGAACATGGCTATTTTAATCATGGAACATCATGTTCAATGACCCCAGCCTTCTGTGATGCAGCCCGGATCATAATTGCCGAAGTAAACACGTCCGTTCCCAAATGTTTAGGGGGAATACGTGAATCAATTCATATCTCTGATATAGACTTCATCGTGGAAGGCCATAATGAACCGCTTTTACAGCTTCCCGAGGTTCCCATTTCAGATGTGGATAATAAAGTGGCGGAGCTGGTATTGGAAGAGATAGAAGACGGTGCCTGTTTGCAGCTCGGAATCGGTGCTATGCCTAATGCTATCGGAGCAATGATTGCTAAATCAGACCTTAAAGATCTCGGTGCACATACGGAAATGCTGGTAGATTCATTTGTTGATATGTATGAAGCCGGCCGTCTTAACGGGCGCCGCAAGCAGATTGACCAATGTAAAATGGTTTACACCTTCGCCATGGGCAGTAATAAGCTTTACGATTTCATGAATGATAATCCGGCCTGTGCTGCTTATCCGGTAAATTATACTAATGATCCTTATATTATAGCCCGTAATAAAAAAGTAGTAGCCATTAACAACGCCATTGAAATAGATTTATATGGCCAGGCCTGTGCCGAATCATCCGGTACCAGGCAAATCTCCGGTACCGGGGGACAGTTTGATTACATTTTTGGTTCTTATAAGTCTGAAGGTGGCAAAGGATTCATTTGTCTCAGCTCGACGATTGAGGGAAAGAATGGTGAGCTGGAATCCCGCATTAAGCCTACCATTACTTTGGGCGGAACGGTGACAGATCCCCGTACGGTGAATTTCTACGTGGTTACCGAATATGGCAAGGCCATGCTCAAAGGTGAATCAACCTGGAAACGAGCTGAAGCGTTAATTAACATCGCCCATCCCCAGTTTCGGGATGAACTGATAAAAGAGGCGGAAAAGATGAAAATCTGGGTTAAAACCAACAAAATTTCTTAACAACTTACTAAATTCCCCTAATTACCTCTTTACTTAATGCAAAGGGCGGCGGTAAAGCGGCCGCCCTTCGTTCTTTTTTGTATGTTCAAACCAAGGAGGTAGAAATAATGGATAATATTGATATTCTAAACAGATTGGTCAGCATTAAAAACAATGCCTATGGATTAGCTTATGATAGAGTACAGCCTTTTCCGGAAAGCGACTATTTTAAAATAAGAGCTTCCGGCCTGGAATATGGGATAGATTTATTGATAGTGGAAATACAAAATGCGATCCTGGCTGAAAGGCTCTTGAACACTGATGAGTATCACCAAAAGGCAGTTTGTTAACTATTCTATTTTCCCTTGCAGCAAATAAGTTACATTTAATAGTATTATATAAAAATTAATCCAATTAAAGGATTTTATGATATAATTCCGAATTATGTCGTTATGGGAATAAAAATGCCATGCCTTACATTTGATTACTTGTAAGGCTTTTATACCCATAAATTACGTTGGGAGGAATTATATCGGTGGATTATAAGGAAGAATACCAAAGGAAACTCGTAACAGCGGATGAGGCCGTTAAAGTAGTTAAGTCCGGGGATACGGTGAACTATGGTGAATTTATGATGGCTTCCGCCTTTCTCGATGAGGCCCTGGCTAAACGTAAAGATGAATTAACTAATGTTAATATAATTACTACTACCTGCCCTTTTCAACCCCAGGCAGTATTGGCCGATCCGAACAAGGAACATTTTATTTATAATGATTGGCATTTCAGTGCGGCCAGCCGCAAATTGCACGATCAAGGGCTTTGTTATTTCATGCCCATGCTTTACCATGAAACACCTGCCTATTACGAAAGAGGTCATGTGCCGGTCGATGTAGCTTTTATCAAAGTTACTCCGATGGACAAACATGGCTACTTTAACCTGGGTACATCCAGCTCTATGACCCCGGCCATCTGTGATGTTGCACGTATTACCATTGCTGAAGTAAATACCTCCGTCCCAAAATGTCTCGGGGGATCAAGAGAATCCCTTCATATATCTGACATCGACTATATTGTTGAGGGCGATAACAGGCCGCTGCTTGAGCTTCCAGAGACCCCCTTTTCGGAGACAGACCAAAAAATAGCCCGGCTGGTGCTGAAAGAAATTGAGGACGGCGCCTGTTTGCAGTTGGGCATCGGCGCAATGCCTAATGCTATTGGAAGCATGATCGCCCAATCCGACCTTAAGGACCTGGGCGTACATACAGAAATGCTGGTTGATTCATTTGTTGACATGTATGAAGCAGGACGCCTGACCGGGCGCCGTAAACAGATTGATAAGCGTAAAATGGTATATACCTTCGCCATGGGCAGCAGCAAACTTTATGATTTTCTGGATGAGAATCCGGCCTGCGCCCTGTATCCGGTAGACTATACTAATGACCCTTACATAATAGCCCGGAATAATAAAGTGGTAGCCATCAATAATGCCATTGAGATCGACCTCTATGGACAGGCTTGCGCCGAATCAGCGGGAACCAGACAAATTTCAGGTACCGGCGGTCAGTTAGACTATATATTGGGTTCCTATAAATCTGAAGGTGGCAAGGGATTCGTTTGTCTTACTTCGACGGTAGTAAACAAAAGCGGGAAATTGGAATCACGTATCAAACCAATTATCACCCCCGGCGGTGCCGTATCCAGCCACCGGGCTGCAAATTTCTACGTAGTTACCGAATATGGCAAGGCTTTGATGAAAGGTCAAACTACCTGGCAAAGAGCTGAAGCCTTGATAAATATCGCCCATCCTGATTTTCGCGAGGAATTGATTAAGGAAGCAGAAAAAATGAAGATATGGATCAGGAGTAATAAAATATCATAGCTCTGGGGTATGGGCATTTTTTTGACAGTCTGAGGACAGCTTATAACAACTGCCCATTAAACTGCCATACATCTCCATTACACTATTCTTTAACCAGCTCAAAGCGGTTAACGATTCGGTTTTCCGTTTTTAATTCCTTTTTACCGCAGAAAAGCTCATAGGGACGTGCATAGTCTATACCGGTATTGATGTCTTTGTAGACTACCAGAGGGCAAAAATTTTCAGTATAGAGAGCGGTAGTGATTATTTCGTAAACATCACCCTTAAAATGCCGGTATCTTTCCCCCGGCTTAATTTCCATGTTTATGGGCCTGGCATTTATCTCTTTTTTAATAATATTCAGCAGTTGATCATAAGCCTCGGCCAGTGAACCAATATTATAGACCACATAATCACAACTATTCATATCCAGCATCTCAATTTTGGCCAGTTCTATCCGTGCCCGTTTTTCCTTTTCACTCGATTCCCGGCCCATTATGGAATTTATGATTTCTTTTAAGTCGCGATGGATAAAGATGCTGACCACGTTCTGAGCACCAAGACTTTTTTTGAAAGCCCTTATTCCTTCAGTGTTCATAATGGCCAGGCCATTCTTATTGGTATTATTAACCCGGGTTAATTCATCATTGGTGACTCCATAGCGATTATCCATATAGGTTACCTCTTCAACAATGTTCCGGTTCAACCGGTATTGAAGATATTGCTCATTGGAAATAAAATAATAATCGCGTTTATCAAGTTCATTTTTTCTGGGTGGCCGGGTGGTAAAAGAAACGATCCGCTCGAGAAAATCCGCATCATTAAGCAGCAGATAATCCATTAATGAAGTCTTACCGGAAGCAGCCGCACCATTAAGAATAAATAATTTCATATCACGCCACTCGACCGCAAAGGCCAGAGCAGCTGTCCCCCTTTCTATGTTACATATTTATTATCGTTAATAATTTTGGTGAGGTTAACAGCAATCTTATAATATTTTTCAATTGGGTTTTTTGAATTTCCAATGTTAATTAATGTTGCTTTTATGAGCATTTTATGGTATTTTTAACAAAACAACCTAATAGTCTCCGAGTTTTGAAATCCTACGGTGGATAATACTATGGTTTCAAAACCTGGGTATAGAGGGAAACGTCTGTGCCTCCCGTGATTTGGAAAGGAGCAATCTCAGTTTTGCATATAAGGGAGAGGTGTGCTTTCTTTCGAAACACCTGTCCCTTTATTGTTTTTAAAATAACATACTAATTCTCCGAGCTGGTGTTCCTACGGTTATTACTAAGGAACGCAGCCTTTGGGTGTAGCCGGAAACAGCTATACCTCCCGTGATTTGGAAAGGAGAACTGGATGACTTATAAAGTATATAAGGCATCTGGTCGTGACCTTTTCAAGGCCACGACTTTCTTATTTAACATAAGTTTGCCAATAAATTAAATACGGTTTAAAACCATAGTGGTTTTAACATATTCTCCCAATCTTCTTTCAGCCCGCTTGTTGCCTGCAGGCGGGCAGTATTTTTTTCTACGGCCATTCCCCTACTAACCATCCATGGCTGCATGCCGCAACCACTTATGAAAATGCGTCATCCTGAAGGTTAACGAAGGATCCTTCCCTTGTTAATCATCAATACCGGCAAGATTCTTCACTGCGTTCAGAATGACAAGAACAGTATTTTGGTACTAATAAAATAGACGGGAATTGTTTCCCGCCTAAATTACGTATTAGAGGATCATTATTTTAACATATTCGGGGTACATGCTCCCCTTCCAACATCCCTATGATACGCTGGGCACCCAGTTCAGTCTCAATCAACACCATATCCCTTGGTTCAGGTATTACTTCCCCGATAATAGCCGCATCTCTGGCTTCCGGCAGAGCTTGTAAGTCCTTCAGTACCTCCTGGGCTTGGGCCGGGGCTGTAAATATAACCATCTTGCCTTCATTAGCCATATAGAGCGGGTCCAATCCCAACATATCACAAGCTCCCTGCACCACCGGGGATACCGGTATTTCCCTTTCTTTTACGAGTATACCCACACCGGCCTGGTCTGCCAGTTCATTTAATACCGTGGCCAGGCCACCCCGGGTGGGATCACGCATACACCTGACATCGGCCCCATATTTCTGCAGGGTTCGCCCGATTTGATAAAGAGGGGCACAGTCACTCACCGCCGGGGTGGAAAAACTTAAACCTTCCCGTTTAGCCAGAATAGCCAAACCGTGGTCACCCATATTCCCAGTTACAATAATCCGGTCTCCGGGCTTGATACAGGCCGGCCGGTAATCAATGCCGGAAGGTATAACACCGATTCCGGTAGTATTAATGAATAAACCGTCCGCACTGCCCTTTTCGACCACCTTGGTATCTCCGGTTACCAGCTTCACTCCGGCTTTTTGGGCGGTGGCCGCCATAGATTCGGCTATCTTTTTCAGGTCAGATAAAAGCAAACCTTCCTCTATGATAAAAGCGGTCGACATGTATAATGGAGTGGCACCGCACGCTACCAGATCGTTAACCGTACCGCATATAGCCAGCTTGCCTATGTCTCCTCCCGGAAAGAAAACCGGAGTAATAACAAATGAATCCGTGGACATGGCCATTCTTCCAGGTGATACTTCAAATAAGGCCCCATCCATCATGGGGTCCAGGTAAGAATTATTCCAAGCCTTTTTAAATACTTCATCAATCAGCTGCTGGCTCATGAGTCCGCCACTTCCATGTGCCATTAATACGCGATCAGTACTCATTTAATCTCTTCCCTTCAATGGAGTATACCAGTAATAAGCCGCACAGGCTCCTTCATGCGAGACCATGCAAGGTCCAACCGGGCGCAGCGGAGTACAGGCTTTACCGAAAAGCAGACAATCATGGGGAGTAATCTTGCCGGTCAATACATCCCCGCAGGCACAACCTTTGATCGGTATATCTTCAATATAAGGAATTGCAAATCTGCAGCGGGCATCAAATTCCCGATACTCCTCCTGTAATTCCAGTCCGCTGGCAGGAATCAGCCCTAACCCTCTCCAGCGGGCATCGGTAGGTTTAAATACCCGTTTCAAGGTTTCCCGGGCTACTTTATTGCCCGCATTTTTCACTACCCGGCGGTACTGAATTTCAGCCACGGCACGATTACGGTGCAGTTGCCTCAACAGCATTACCAGGCCCTCCAGGATATCCTTAGTTTCAAAACCGGTTATCACACAGGGTTTATGATACTTTTCAGCTAAAACGCTATACGGTTCAATCCCTATTACGGCCGAAACATGACCGGGACAAATCAAGCCGTCCACTTTTATGTCCGGATCGGAAAAAATAACTTCCAAGGCCGGCGGCACCAGCTTATGTAAAGAGAAAACCGCAAAATTGGATAAATGCTCAGCGGCAGCCTGTTCAACCGTAATACCTACGGCTGGCGCCGTGGTTTCGAATCCTATCCCCAGGAAAACGACTTCCCGGTCAGGATTTTTACGAGCTATCTCCAGCGCATCAAGGGGCGAATAAGCTATCCGAATATCGGCACCGCGGCTGCGTTCTTCCTGTAAGGAACTATGCGTACCGGGTACCCTCATCATGTCTCCGAAGGTAACCAGGGTGATCTGCGGCTGCCTCACTAATTCTATGACTGCATCTATATCCCCCTGAGCAGTAACACATACCGGACAGCCGGGACCGGAAAGAAGCTTAAAGCCGGGAGGCAATAAATTGCGAATACCACTCTTGGCAATGGCCATGGTATGGGTACCGCAAACTTCCATAAAGGCCACCGGCCGCTCTTCCCGCTGTATTTCCTTTAATAAGTAATCAATATAGGTAGTATCACAGCTCATCAGGTTGCAGCTCCTTTAACCAATACATGGTTTCCTCCGCCACTGTTTCATCAATTATTTCCATGGCGAATCCGGCATGAATCAGTACGTAATCTCCCACCTTAACCTCAGGAGTTAATCTCACACTTATATCCACCTGGTTGCCATTGACATCTACGGTAGCTGTATTATATTCGAGTAAATTAACCACTTTACCAGGTACTCCCAAACACATCAGGCATTCACCTCACTCGCTATAATTGCCTGCCCCAGCGATATTCCTCCGTCCCCGGGGGGAACCTGCTGGTGCTGGTAAACAGAAAAATCCTGGCTGGTCAGGTTTTGCATTAACCCGGTCAGCAGAATCTGATTATGAAAAACTCCACCACTCAGGACTACTCTGTTTAGTCCGGTTTCATCCCGTACTTTTATCAACATTTCGCTGAACATTTGGATTAAGGTCAGGTGAAATTTCTGCGCCATGGCGGAGACGGGGCAACCTTTCGTTATCTCCGTGACTAATTGCCGCCACATCGGAAAAACATCCATTATCCACATATTTTCTTCTCTACTAATAAGGTAATCATAATAACCGGTCTGGTTGGGATCGGCCAGATCTTCCAGCTCAATCGCCGCCTGGCCTTCATAATTGTTCAACGAACATATTCCCAGCAAGGCGGACACCGCATCAAACAAACGACCGCAGGAGGAAGTCTGCACTTCCCGGGAAGGTTTTTTCTGTAAACTGCCGGTCAATAATTCTTTTTCCGGAACCGGCAAGGCCGGCAGATATTTATCAGCAATTGATAAACCTTTTTCTCCCAGAGCCATCATCAAATATACCAAAGCCATACGATAGGGTTTACGCGCTGTCACATCGCCCCCCGGTAAAGGCAGGTATTTAAGATGCGCCAGGCGGGAAAAACGCCTATAGTCCCCTCTGAGTACCTCACACCCCCATACGGCGCCGTCGGTACCCCACCCGGTGCCGTCACAAACAAGACCCAGCGTCTCACCTTCCAGGCCATTATCGGCCAGGGCTGAAGCCATATGAGCCCAATGATGTTGAACTCCTATTTTTCTGAAATCGGCCTGGTTTTTGGCCCAGCGGGTGGTCTGATAATCGGGATGCAGGTCATGTACAATAACCCGGGGCTCGACTGCCAGCATGGCTTTAAAGCGTTCGATGCCATGTAGGAAATTGGAGTAATTGCGGTAATGGTTCAAATCCCCCCAGTGCTGGCTTAAAAAAGCCTCTCCCTGTCTGGTAATACAAAAGGTGTTTTTCATTTCCCCGCCAACCGCCAGAACAGGTTCAGAACTGACCGGTATTTTAATGCCTTGAGGCACAAACCCTCTGGCCCTTCTCAGGTACTGCGGAGTATTGAGAGAAGTTATTCTTAGTACTGAATCATCACACGGATTATAGATCTCACGATTATGCACCAGGAAGTAGTCGGCAATAGCAGCCAGTTTCTCCAAGGCTTCTTTGTTGCTGGTGATAAGCGGGTCATCGCTGATATTGGCACTGGTCATAATTAAGATTTCCAGTTCCTGATCAAATAATAAATAATGTAACGGGGTATAAGGCAGCATCACTCCCAAAGTA
>DHSK01000006.1 GCA_002408445.1 Syntrophomonas sp. UBA5288 | reverse complement strand
TGGATTTTTAACTTGCAACCTTCGGTATTTTTATCTTACAACAAACAATTCAGCAGTTGCGGATACAAATATTCATCTTCATTCATCAGGTGTACTTTGAGTTTACCAGCCATGACATTCATGGTTTTAACAATTTCCTGTATATTCTGATGGATCGTACGTTTCTCAATATTATCCAATATGTATTTTGCCATGCTCATGATTTCGCTATGCTGCCTTCTCAAATTCGTAATATCCATTATCTTTGCCTCCTTAGAATTCGATATAACTTACCATGGGTGTCATCCTGAGCGTTAGCGAAGGATCTATATTGATAGGTTTGTCATGAGATCCTTTACTTCGTTCAGGATGACAATCTAAGTTATTTTCGTACTAATACACTAGAAATTCTTCTGACCATCTTTGCATCATTGCATGTAATTCTTCATGGACCCCATGTCCTATAACGATTTCTTCATGCTGTTCAAACTTCTCGAATAATTCATCCTGCTGTGCTTCATCCAGCATTTTATCAGCCATCACAAACAGGATATTGTTTTCCTTGTTTATGTGGTTAATCAGAAGATCGCGATAGTCAATGGCAGCATCATTGAACTCAGTAAAATCTTTGGATTCCAGAGATTTGCTCATCTGAGCAATATACTCCCTGCCCTGCTCGTGTTCTCCAAGCATCACCCCAACAGGGCCGCCTTCGTTGGGCATGCCATGTTTGACTAACTCAGCAAAAAGGTAATTTTCTTCTTTGCCATGATGGCATTTATCAGCGAATATTTTAAGAAAGTAAACCAGTTCATTATAATATTGAAGCTTGACACTATCTTTTTTATCGTTTGTTGAAACCATCCTGTCCAAAATGTTCAGTACCTGCAGAATGACATCATGCTCTTTTCTAAGGTTGCTGGTTGCTTTTCCCATAATGAAACCACCTCACATTATTAATTGATTTTGTTCATTGAACTGAGTATATCCCCTTAAAATTATTATTTATAATTAGATTATACTTAAAATATCTATACATTTACGTTGCATATGCAACAATTTAATTATTTTTCCACAAAATATCCCGCAGGCTGCAACTTAAGCATAACTATGCAAGCCTGGCAATAGTATGCTTACTCCAAACAGGGTAAATAGCACCACCAAGAATCCTATTACCACTATCCATATTGTTTTACGTCCTTTCCACTGACGGGAGCTGCGGGCATGAAGGTAAACAGCATATACGATCCAGGTGATTAGGGACCAGGTTTCTTTTGGATCCCAGCTCCACCAATTTCCCCAGGCTTGCTCGGCCCATATCGCTCCTGTAATAATAACGAAGGTAAGAAAAGTGAAACCCAAGACCACCAGCCTGTAAATGCGCTGGTCGATCTGTTGCAGTTCATGTGTACTGTCCGGCGATTTGGCCAAATAGACTATACCAAGACAAAATGCCGCTGCAAAAGCCCCATAGGCGATGATCGCAGTAGCTACATGTATGTGTAACCAATTGCTTTGTAAAGCCGGCATCAGAGGCTGTAAATCTGCAGAAATGGTGCTGGTGACGGCTAACAATACTAATAGTAATAATGTTACCGCCAAATCAAATAAAGGAGATAACAAAGTTCTTCGCAATATTATGGAAATAATCAGAATAAATCCCGTAAACAGAAGGGTAAATTCATACATATTGGCAAAGGGAGCACGATGTGCAGCTATTATTCTAAAGCTCATCAGGCCTAAAAAGGAGACAAAAGTCAGCCACCCAAGGAGCGAACCAAAATTACGCAACAGCTTGGTGTTCTTCCACAACCTCACCAGATTATTAATTACATCTACCAAGAGCAATAGAAATATAAGGGTAAGCAGATGTTTTTCCACTGACTAATCCACCTTTCGAATAAAAAAGAGCTGCCAATAGCGAGCAATAAGACCTATCAACAGAAAAACGAAACCAGTATATACCAAATATACCCCTGGGTCTGATTTAATCTCCAGGCCAGAATAATAGGAGTAACCATCAAAACGGAAACAATACCGGGCGAGTTGCGCTTTGTTACCAACTGGTACAATGGCCATGTTCTGAACTTGATCATCCTTCACCAAGGCTAGAACTAAACGAGGGTTGTTGGGAAGCGGTGTTTTGGATTCTATGCCTGCCAGCGGATCATAGTCGGGAATAAAAATTGCTTGAAGATATAATCCCTGCGCTTTATCCAGCAGGATGGCATCATGGTCTTTTATACGAAGGGGTGTTACTTTCTCCCCGCTTTGATCGCTAAGCTTCAGGGTCCAACCCCAGGATCTCTGGTAAATTTTTAAAATCCCTGCTTGCAGCGGATGATTTACGGAAATCTCCCTGGTATAATCATGCCCCTGGTAGCCTTGCAGCTGCAATTGACTGCGATACTGGCGTGGCTGGTAATCCGGATAATAATCAATGGTAAATTGCTTAAGTCCCAGCTCGCTTGGAGAAAAGCCATAGTTGGCCAGGTTTATTTTATCTCCCTCGTTGATTTCCACAGCAACAGAACGGGCATAACCCAATGACCAGGCTGCGCCTGCCAAAATGATAACAATGGCTAAATGGAAACTGAGAGAGGCTGCTTTTTTAATACTGCGAGCATGTCTTAATCGCCGGTAACAGCATACGCTGAGACTGAGACATAAAAGACCGATGAGAATTTGATACCACCAGGATTGATAAAGTGAGTTAAGAGAGCCAAGCAAAATACCTTTGCCAATCCAGGTTCCGTATTGGCTGAGGTAGAAATCCGGCGTCTGCCCCTGGGGAATGAAGGTCCCCAGAGCACTTATTACTCCGACTATGATCAATAAATCAATGGCAGTTTTCATGTTGCTGAGCAGACTCACAAGATCTACCCGCCGCTGCCTGTCCAATTTTTTCATACAAATATTCCCCTGGGCTAAACATCAAGCAGCCTAATTGGCTCCTCGTGCCTCCCGCGCTTTTTCCACTGATTTGTGCGCTTTATCAATAGCTGTATTGAGATTGTCAAGAGTGGCGGTAGGATTATGGAATCCATAGCCATTGGTTACCATGACATAATCCAGATACCATTGGGCTTCCCGGTGAAGCTTCATAGCCTCCTGCAGTTTGGCTTTATCAACCGTTGGGTATTCCCTGGAAATTTTCAATTCGTTTATTGCCCCAACCACAGCGGCCCCGGCCAGATCCTGACTTTGTTTGACCTGTTTTTGTATGGTTTCCACCCTGGTCTTTAGCCACTCCGTACCGTTCCGATGGCAGGTTGTGCAGCTCTGCTCAATGTTATTTAAAGGACTTTGCCAGTTATGTGAAGATATTTTTTTATTGCCAACCATAATATAAGGCATATGGCAATCGGCACAGGCTACTCCAGCCGATTGATGTGTACTGCCCATATAAGTTTCATATTCTGCATGACGGGCTTTTACCAGGTTGGTTCCGGCAATAGGATGCACCCATTCTGTAAAATTCTTTTCATCATAATAGGAAAGAATCTCCTGGGCGCTTACCCCGTTATCCCATGGGAAGGTAACTTTTTTAGTACCCGGCTGAAAATAGTAGGTTACATGACATTGGGCGCAAACCAGTGTTCGCATTTCCTGGTTGGAAAGTTTGTTCACATCCCTGCCCTGCCGCTGCAAAGCTTCTATCAGAGCCGGACGGGTGATCCGTAATTTCATGGTTTTGGGATCATGGCAATCCAGGCATCCGATAGGTTCGGTGATCTGATTTTTCATTTCGTCAAAGGACATCAGATAATATTGATCCCCGTATTTTTTCATCATTTCGGGAGACTGGGTTGATTTGCAGGTAAAACAGGCTGCTCCGATTTTATATCTGGCCGGATTGATGGAAGTTACATCCTGAATGGTATACAGATGGCCGCGCGGCTCGTTGAATTCAGCAGCAAATCCGGTTCCTGCATAAATGGTTTGCATGTAAGGTTTGGTTATAAAATGAGAGGGCTTCTCTGCATTATTCATATTGGCCATATAGCTGTCCCAATGCGCAGGATATATTTTCCCCCATTCGGCTGATTTGACCTCATTAGCCGCTATTACACTTTGGGGACCTTCCGTAATGACCTGATTATGCTTATTGAAAAAGAAGACAGCGGTTGCAGCGACGACAACGATAATTGCTGCAACAAGCAAAACCAATTTCTTGAGTTTTGATGTTTCCAAACAAACCCTCTCCTTTTCTATTTGGGATGGACAATATTTCGATGGCACTGGAAGCAATAAGCACCTCCATTTTTGCTCGTATCTCCTATGTCTCCCATTATGTCACCGTGACAACGCAAACAGTTGTTTTGTATGACCTTCTTACTAAGGCTTGTGGTTCGAATTTCAGCGGGTGTCGTATTCGTTACAACTCTATAGACATCCCTGCTGCCCGTATAAGCAGCATACATGCTTCCTGTGACCAGGCCGTGCGGATCATGACAGTCCCCACAATTCGCTTCGCGGGCATGGGAAGAATGTGAATAGGTGCTAACCTCATAATCCATTGCATGGCATGAACCGCAGAATTTGGCTTCGGACAAACCCAAGGCTGGAATTCTGGTCATCAACATCATGCAAAAACCTAACACAACCAAAGCAGCTATCCATTCCAACATTTTCCTCATATGGTTTGCATCCCTTCTTTATGGATGACAATAGGTAGTCTTTTGTCGTTTATAGTCATGACATTTTCGGCGTTTTGTTTTAATATTCCTGCTCTTTCCTCAAAATTTTGGATAGTTATTCGTAGGATTAGACATAAAACACTTCCTGTTTGTAAATCCTTTCCGTTAGTTCTGTTTCTTAAATATATCAGTATTTTTATACCAATATCCGTTCCAATTGATTTCCTGGGCTATTTCAATTTCGGGGTTCAGGTCAACATCCTTGAGGACAGCTTCCTTGAAAGTTGCATATCCCGTTCTATCAACAATATAGCCGATATGTTCTTTGGGAAGAGTTCGATCAATATACTCATCAACGAACCGATAGGTGTTCTTAATAATGGCAAGTATCACATCAAACGTAGCCCACTTCACAAATGGCAGGGCAAGTCTCGGATTCTTCTTGCCGGTACGTCCCATAATCACCATGCGGTAGTATTTTTTATCACTTCTCGTCCAGGCACCGGTGGGACATTGCAAAATACACTCCCCGCATCCGATGCAAAGATCGGCATCTCTTACAATGTCAAAATCCTTCATGGTAAGAGCTCCCGTAACCCGTTTTCGGCAATTATCAGCGCAGGCACTGCAGCTGATGCATTTGTCAGCATCATATTGTGGCTCTGTAGTACAAATGACACCAAAATCTTGCATATGGGCTTTAATACAGTCATTAGGACAACCCGTTACAGCTATTTTGAAATGAAAATCATGCGGGTAAACGGCAGTCTCAATTTTGGCTGCTAATGCTGTAGTATCATCGTTCGCAAAAGGACATACTCTATTTCCAATGCAGGCTGATATATTACGCGTTCCAGCGGCCGGGTAACCAGCTGTGGTTACTTCGAAACCAGGGTTGATCATATTTAACAAAGGTATGATCTTTTCATTAATTTCGTCCATCTTTTCTAATGGTATATCAGGGATTTCAAAACCCTGGCGGGTGGTCATATGAACCGAACCATCTCCAAAATTATCCGCGATCTGTTTGATAATATCAAAGTATTTTGTTTCAAGATGTCCACCAGGTACCCGGATTCGCAGGCAAGTTTTGTCTCTTGTTTTGGTTATTCTATACGCATTTTTTTGTACAACTTTACGATTATATGACATCGAACTTCCCCCTTAATCGATTAAGTGCTTGGCTTTTGAATATGCAAATACCGGGCCTTCAAGGCACACATAGGTCTCATCAATCTTACAGTGTCCGCATTTGCCTATACCACAGCTCATATTTCGTTCAAAGGATACGATAATGTCGGATTCGTCCAGGCCTTGTTTCATAAGTTCGAGCGTTACAAACTTCATCATAATAGGTGGGCCAACAACGATAACCTTGCGGCTCACACCATTACCCAGGCGCAAGTCAGGAATGTATTGCGTCACCAAACCCGTTTTCCCTTTCCATTGGTCCGAGCCATGGTCAACCGTCACATGGACTGGAAAGCGTTCTTGCCAACGATCTAGAGTACTTTTAAATAACACATCATCAGGTGATTTAAACCCAGCCAATAGTTCAAGCCCATCTGAACATTCCAGTGATAAGCGCTCAATTAAACCACGTACCGGGGCCAAGCCCGTTCCACCTGCTATAACCGTGACTGCGCTGCCTTTTAATCTATCCATGGCAAACCCATTGCCATAGGGTCCCCGTAAATAAAGGCGGCCGCCGATTTCTTTTTGAAAAATTGCATCTGTTACTCTTCCAACTTTTCGGATCGTCATATACAAAACGCCATCCCGATAATCTGATATGGATATCGGAGCCTCCCCAGCTCCAGGAATAGAGACTTCGAAAAACTGACCCAGGACAACCGGATCATTCCATTCCAATTCGTATGTTCTGTCAATTGCAGTTTCATCATAGAAATTTAAAACCCTAACTGCCTGAAACGAATACGGATTTTTGATCATACTACTTCCCTTCCTTCTCAGCGATGATATCGGTCAGCCTATTAATACATTTTGAGAATGAGATATATTCCGGACAAACATCATCACATCTTCCGCATCCTACACACATATGGGTTCCAAACCTTTTATAATAGTCATTAATTTTATGCATGGTTTTAAAACGCATTCTTTCACCAGTTTTACTTCTATATCCGTCGCCACCGGCCATATCCGTATAGCCTTTTATATGGCAGCTGGCCCATCTGCGTCTGCGTTCTCCCCGCCGCTCATCATATCTTATATCCTGCATTGTAAAACAGCTGCAGGTTATACAGGAGGTGTTGCACCTGCCACAGCCGATACAGCGTTGAGTATATTCATTCCAAACAGGATGGTCGAAAATACTATTATTCAGTTTTTCGGTTGAAGGAATCGATACTTGAGTCAAATTCTTAGTAACAAACACTGGCATAAACTCATCAATTTCTTGGGCAAATAGCGTCAATCCATTTGTTAATTCGTTTATTATGTCCTCTTCGCCTGCCAGATCATTGTTAACTTGCATGACAATTCCATTATCAGCCAGGCGGACAACCGCATGCCATTTATTTGTAATATTCGTTCCCATTGATACGCAAAAACAATTTTTAAAACCATGGTCGGTGCATTCAATAAGAAGAAAGCGCAAACGGTTCCTGCGGTTTGCATAATATGGATCTACATGCGGGCCATTATGAAGAAATATATTATCAAGACGATCAAAGCCATTTATATCACAAGCCCTTAAAAACACGTAGATAGGGCGTTCACTCATTTCGGGCGTGGTTGCCGAATCACCGTCAAAGTAGAACAATGTCTCACGAATTGGGAAGGCAGCAGCCTTTGGTGAAAGATAGGTCTTATGGTCTAAGACCAAATCATTTCGAGAATGAATCAGCCCATAACTGTAAAGCGTCGTATCAGAGAAGGCTCCCTTATTTTCGAACCTGGTTGGGCCAAAGACCTCTCCCTCCTGCCATAAATGTTCTAACCATTCATCAAAAGCGGAATTGCTCATCCAATATCCCATATATACCTCCAAATGCTTCAATAGTTGGAAATAACTTCACAAATACTTCCCGACGAATTTATCAATTCGTCAATTAATCTGGTGTAATTTTCAATTCAATGGTTATTATATACCTGCCTGTTATTTCGATAAATAGAGACTAATTCCTGCAATAACATCCTTTTCAGTGGTAGTTTGACCATATTTAAAATAAAACCCCTGGATGACTTGAATCTATCCAGGGGTAACTAACTCTATTGGTTTGATATAATGCCATGGTCTTCATCAGATAAACCGTAAAGACCCTATTTTTGCTTGAAAATCTCATTAGCTATTCTCTATGCTTCGCATTTGTAAGTAGTTCTTGTTTCCAATCTTAACTATGCAGGTCTGCTCTGCTCTGTGAGTTTTCCGCACAAGAAAAAATAGGGGCATATGCAGAGAAGGACAACAATAGCCATACATATGTACAAGCCTCTGTATCCAATCAAAGGCACCAATAGGCCAAGGAAAAATGGGCCAAAGCCCATGCCTACTTCAAGAAAACTGTAAAAAGTCGACGTAGCAACACCTGTCCGATGTGGTAACGAGGCTTTTACTGCAATTGTCTGGGCGCTTGATAGAAATGTTCCGAAGCCGCATCCGACAAAGGCAGCTGCTAGAAGTAGAATCGCACCCAGATGGGATACACTGATGATGGCAAGTCCGATGGCGAACAGAACAAAACAAGGGTACATCACTGAATTTTCCCCTTTTTGGTCAAATAACCTTCCTGCGACTGGTCTGGACAGTAAGAGAAAAATGGCATAAACCACAAAAAAGAGATTGCCCGCAGCGACTAAATCTGATTGACGTGCAAAGGGATCTATAAAGCTAACGATGCTCGCATAGCAGATTCCCACAAATATACTAATACCTGAAATAGGGATGGCTTTGATTTCAAAAAAGTTGCTTAACTTGAACTTTTTCATGTCCGCCAACTGTTCCTGACTTACATTTACTTCGGGTATTTTAAGAAAAAGCATGGCAAGACAACTGACTGCGATTACTGAAAAACAGATAACAATAATAACACTGAAACTACCATGCTGATTCAGATACATCCCGATAAACGGTCCGACCGCAGAGGCGATTGTGGAACTTAATGCGATAAAATATCCGATTCCTTCTCCACGGCGTTCCTTTGGCACGATATTTGCGATAAAAGTCTGTGCAGAGGTGGCTGAAATGCCAAAGCCGATCCCATGCAATATCCGCACAAGATAAAGGAATGCAAGGCTGGTGACTCCAAAATATAAAAGAGTTGTAATCAGAAAAAAGATCAGCCCGATATAAAGGGTTTTTCTGCGCCCGATCTGCTCGATATATCGTCCCGTAAAAATTCGTGCGATCAGCGACCCGACGATAAATATGCTGGATGCAAACCCCGCCTCGCTTGGCGTAGCGTGCAGAGTATCCATCGCATAAGGTGCAATGATCACCAACAGCAGATAAAAGACAATATAAATAAAAAAATTCGCGATGGTATCAATTAAAAAATCTTTGTTTATCAAACTTGGTCTTTCCATATCGTTCTTTTCACCTTTCTCATTAAACCATGAATAAGCTGTTCTTACATTTTCGTATAATTTTTATTGTAGCATTGGCTTATTATAACTTAAAATATATAATATGCTATGTTATAATGCCATTAAAGCTATATGAAGGGTTGAAATGGTCATGCAATTACGTCAATTGGAATATTTTCAGGTTGTCGCACGTCTGGAAAATATGACGCGGGCTGCAGAGGAACTGCATATCGCCCAGCCTTCTCTGAGCAAAATGATGTCCCGCCTGGAGGAAGAGGTCGGAGTTCCCCTGTTCGAAAGGTATGGAAGAAAAAGACTTCGCCTGAATCAATCTGGAAAATGCTTTTTAGAACGAATCCGGCGGAGTTTTTCAGAATTAGAGCAGGGTCTGTCTGAAGCAAAGGATATGGCAGGTCTGGAAGGGGGCAGTGTGGTTATCGGTGCCACTACCTCCCGTATGCTTCCTAAACTGTTTGAAGGTTATTTGGTTAAACATCGACACGTTAAATTCCGCCTTTATCAGGTCACGGAACAATCGGAAATTCAGGAACGGCTTTTGAATGGTAATATTGACCTGTGTTTGTCTTCTTTGCCGATTCAGCAGAATGCAATACACTGTGACCCCCTTATGAGCGAAGAAATTTTTTTAGCAGTGCCTCCTGGGCATCGTTTGAGCGGAAGCGACGGGATTAAGCTTTCGGAAATAGCGGACGAACCGTTTATTCACTTGACTTCAGAGTGCGGACTTCGGGAAATAACAAACGAATTTTGCCGACAGGCCGGATTTAACGCCAATATTGCCTTTGAAAGCAATACTGCCGAGGTGATATGCAGCCTTGTCAAAGCCGGGTTTGGGAATGCCTTTATTCCCGAGTATTGGTGGGGCGGGGTCAATACAGAATCTCTGGGGAAACTTCATATCAACAATCCAGTCTGTAAACGAACAATCTGGCTTTCCTGGGTTAAAGATCGTTACCTTTCAGCAGCGACCCAAGACTTTAAAACATACTTGGTTTCAGAATTAAAATCAAAATCATAGAACCTGCACCGGAACCAGAACAAATGAGCGTCGGCTCAGCGAGGCTTAGTGGCTTGTTATACACTAAAGGATGGGATGCCCGGAAAAATCTGAGCTGGCTACATTGCCATTTGTCCGATAGAAAGCCTTAACTGGAGCGCACAAGCTCATCATGGAGTTTATTTAAAGAGCAGTATTATTCCCATTGCGATAACCATCAAAATTAGAACTGGCTGCAATATCTTTTCAATTTTGTCTTTACTCACCCGATGCAGAATGATGGGGGCCAGAAAAGCTCCCGCCATCGTGCCGATGACCAAAAGGCCGACAAGTTTCCAATCCACATTGCCGAGGCCGAGATGCATCACAAAACCCGTGACGGATATGCCTACCAATACAAGCACCGAGGTCCCGACAGTTTCAAGCGCCCCGCAGCCAAGCACCGTAAGCCCTACAATGATGGGGCTGCTGCCGCTCAAGCCGATCAGTCCGGACATGGCTCCACCGAGAAAACCGAACAGGATGGCTTTGAGCGTCGCGGACAATTTCTTTTCTGATTTTTTTTCGGCCTGATCTTCTGTTTTGCCCCGCCTTTTCCTTCAGATATGCAAGAACCATCTGGACACTAAATATCAGGAGCAATATGCCAGTAAGCTTGTTATAGAGGCTTTGCGGCAGCAAATGAGAGCACAATGAACCTGCAATTGCGCCTATCACCCCTCCGACCAACATGGTAAGTCCAAAACGGATATTAACATTTCCAGCCTTCCAGTGGCTGAAGGTGCCCATCAACGTTGTGGGAATTATAGTTGCAAGTGAAGTAGATGCAGCGATCGCAGGCGGAACATTGAAAAACGCGGTCAGTATACCCACATAAAAAACGCCGCCGCCGCCACCAAGAGCAATAATCAATAACCCTATCAGAAATCCGATCAGCGGCAAAGCTATAAGTTTAATCATCGTTTTCCTCCAATTTGTCTATAGCAGCAATCGTATTTTTAACGGCTCGCAGATAGCTTTTCTCAATATCGTATCCAACTTTAAAAAAGCCAGCTTCCTCTAAAGAGACAAATCCATGCAAGAGACTGCGAAACTCCCTGACAAAATGAATCGTATCTTCATCCTCCAAATGATACGGATTCAAAACCTTACAGATGCTGTAGACGACGGACAATTTTGCCTCCCGGACCTCGTCATTTTCAATGGACGGAGCCTTCATAATGCTTTTGTAGAGCTCTGGATGTTCTTTTGCAAATTTTCGATAGGCAAAGGCAATCTCTAATAAGGCATCCTCTTTAGCTTTTCCCATTGCTGCATCTCGGATAACATCTTCAAGCCTCTGCATAGAGAGTGTGGCAATTCCTTTATAAACTTCGTCCAAGCCACTTATATGGTTATATAAAGACGGTGGTCTAATATTGAGCTTTGCTGCTAACTGTTTTAATTCAATATGATCAAGTCCTACCTCTTCAGCAAGCTCCGAAGCAGCTTTAAAAACAAGTTCCCTGTTTAGTGATGTTTTGTGCTTCATAAAGCTAACCTCCCTAATTACAATAAACTATTATATACTAATTCAATTAGTTTATAAATTATCAAAATAGATATTAATAATTAAAATATTAATAATGCTCTAACTGGCAGCATGGCTCTGCCTATCGTGATATGACATGGGAGCCTAGAGATTCATTTGAAGCTGTGGTAAAATATTACGGAAGTGATAAGACCTATTGAGAACAAGGAATAATGATATTTTGCGTATATCACAGATACCCTTTTGCCTGCTAAATTAGAGATTACAAAGAGAAATCGGGTAGGAGGCTACCCATTGTTGGATAGGGCTCTTGATAATATTGGGCTATGGGCAGTGCGCCAGTAGCCTCTTCTTGTATTGGCCCACATCCATGCCTGTTCTTCCTTGATTCCCAAGGCATCTATTAATATAACGCAGTACATCATAGATTTCTGATTTATAGAAATGCGTATACAATTGCATATTATTACAGTCTAAATAATTGCACCAATTCATGTGAAAAGGCCACGTTTCCTGTTTTGAAACATGGCCTTTTTTGACAGTCTGAGGAGAGGAGAAAGGTTCTCCTCTCCCCCATTATTTCATCCGTTTTGGGCGTCAGTTACTGTGTTTTTCCATAATCCCCGGCGAGCAATTCCCCGGGGTTGTAAATTACCATCACCATTTCCATTTCCACGTAGTCCTGGTCGTGTGCAAACACCATTTGCTCTTTTCCCGGCTACACCTGTACATCCTCCGCGAATCCTGCCTGTTCCAGGCCCTTGACCCATTGGTCCGGTACCATCTCGGTTTGGCATTGAGGTCACTCCTTTCCTTTAAACACCATCCAACTGCTCTATAACCTTTTCCCAAAGGGGAAAAATCATCTCTCTTAACTCATTGTTTTCTGCTGGAATCCGAGCATTGGCAATGGATTGTGCAATCAGTACACTGAATGGAAGCCTGCCCAGCAAGGGCAGCTCGTTTTCTTGTGCCCAGTCTTCTATTTCATTACATACCTCAGGGTTGAGATCCCATTTATTAATGATCAGTCCACCTTTTAGGCTTCGCTCACGTATTAGCTCACTGACTCTTTGCAGGTCATGAAAGCCGGAGCGGCTTGGTTCCGTCACTAGAACGACCAGATCAACACCCACCATGGAGGAAATGACAGCACAACCGATGCCCGGCGGTCCGTCAGCAATGATAAGGGGAATCTTGTCTTGCTCAGCCGTTTTGCGCGCCCTGGTTTTGACTTTAGCAACCAGTTTTCCTGAATTCTCTTCACCAGGGTGCAGCTCGGCAAAGAACACCGCCGTCGC
>DHSK01000118.1:17007-19319 GCA_002408445.1 Syntrophomonas sp. UBA5288 | reverse complement strand
TCCGCCCTGCCGGAGCAAATGGTAGTATGCCTGGATTTAGCCCAGGCTCAGCTTGAATTAACGGATGTCCGGCACGCCACCGGCACAGCGGCCAAAGATTTTGTGAATCTCCTCCCTGCTCAGACAGCCTGGTTTAATCAGTTATCCAAGTTAAATCCTAACCCCAGCCTGATGAAAGATTACCGGCAACACCTGCAAAGTTTGCAACAGAACGAACGCCTGCCTTTTTCCGGGCATGATAAAACAACCCTTTACAAACTCTATGCTATGATTGATATATTTCAAAATCGTAAATGAAAGGAAGGTTTTTTATGACGACCACTTTTGCATTACACCCGTCCGCTTCCAAGACTCTTATTGCCCATGCTGTAGCCCGCCTGCCTCAGGTCCAATCAGCTTTGAATGCAGGCAAAATATTTATCGGCCATGGCACCACCAATATTGCAGTAGCTCAAGCTTTGCTGGATATGAAAGTTGAACGCCCGGAACAATATGTGGCCGGGGTTGTAACCGGGCAGGTTGCCTGTGTCACCAATCCTGCCTCCCGCAAGCAGCCCTGGTGCCTGGAGCATGGTGCGGCTCTGGAAACTGACTGGCTTGATTTTATCAAGTCTTTCCAAAGCGGGGATATCTTTATTAAAGGAGCCAATGCGGTTGACCCTTCCGGCCGGGTAGGTATACTTATGGCCAACGAGTATGGCGGTACGATCGGCCAGGCTATTGGCACTTTAAAAGCCCGGGGGACAGAGATCATTGTTCCGGTGGGTTTGGAAAAACTGATACCGTCCTGTACTGAAGCCCAGAAGGGTTTAGGTATAGACCGGACCGGAATCCGCCTGGGCCTGCCGGTAGGCTACATGGTGCTGGATAACATTACTCTGGTTACCGAAATTGAAAGCCTCAAAATCCTCTATGGTATTGATGCTGCCATGATTGGCGGCGGCGGAGTGGGCGGTATGGAAGGTGCGGTTATTCTAGCCGCTGATTGCCCGTCTGAACAACAGGCCCATGATTTATTACATGAAATTAAAAAACTGAACCGTCAAAAACCGCTCTTGCTAGACAAAACCCCCTGCAAGGATTGCCTTACTCCCTGTGATTTTGTTAGAAAATAGACGCGGAAGACGCTGATTATCCCGCAAAAAAGTTTTCTCTCCTTTAAAACTCCTTTTTTGCAGTGTTTCAATCTTACAATTAAACCTTATAAATGTATTTAAAGCATAATTATGTAATTATGCTTTTTTCTCTTTTTAATACTATTTATTAAAAAATTAAACATATATCAACAGGATTTTTAGGCAAGATGTGGAATAAAAAGATATATCATCCATGGAGCCATATGCACCTAAAACGGATAAGAAGGAGGTTGAAAGAGACTAGTTATTTAAAAATACGGGATATTAAGAAGGAGGTTACAATGGCAAATTCAAAAGATATGACAATTAACGGGCATGTTCAGACAGTGGTTGCCGACCCTTCCCCACTTGGACTTTTGGGCCTGGCAATGGTTACTTTGGTGGCTTCTACCAGCAAAATGGGAATTACCGAAGGTGTAGTCTACGTTATACCTTGGGCTATCTTCCTTGGTGCCTTGGCACAGTTTGTAGCAGGTATATTCGATTTCAAACATAATAATACTTTTGGCGCAACCGCGTTCTGTGGATATGGCTTTTTCTGGTTTGCTATGGCTTTATTTTATATGATTTCCTCTGGCATGATCTGTAAAGGCATTGCAGTTGACGTACACCAGATGGGCTATGCTTTTCTGGGCTATTTCGCATTTACCTTTATAATGACATTTGGTGCAATGGGCGCCCACAAAGTTTTATTTATGATCTTTTTCCTGATCGATTTTCTTTTCCTGGGTTTGTTTATGAGTACGCTGGGATGGGGTGGAGAAATGTGGCATTATATGGCCGCCTATGCCGAACTGGGCGTTGCAATTTTCTCCATCTATGGCTCGGGAGCCATAGCTCTTAATAAGCACTACGGTTTTACCGTTCTGCCGATCGGAGCACCATTCGGACCATGGGCGAAAAAAGCCGCCATTATCAAAGCTTCGAATGGCTTATCTGCCTAAGAACACTGAATCTCTAAAAGCATAGCCGGTTTCAGTTCCGGGCGGGAAATTATTAGGCACTTATGCTCCTTGGATAGACCCAAGGTTATAGAATAAATAAAAGTCCCTGGACTTTAAGCCTGTCCAGGGACTGTTTTGTTAAGCGAGAGTTTTGCATAATTAACTTTGCGAATGTCATCCTGAACGTAGTGAAGAATCTTGCCGTTTCCGAGATGGAAAGATCCTTCACTAC
>DHSK01000118.1:9856-16850 GCA_002408445.1 Syntrophomonas sp. UBA5288 | reverse complement strand
TAGCAATGACAAATGGGGTTTTGAGGCTTATCTGTTCAATGCATTGCACCAATAATCAAATATTATACTCTGTCCATAGGTGGTTCCCGGAACTGCCCACCGGGCATTTAATTGCTGCCAATTAGGAGCTATACCTCTGCTAACTAACGAAAAACGGGGATCAATTATTACCTTACCCGCAGGCAATGGACTTTTGGTGGCATAGGCATATAAATGCTGAATGTGTGCTTCTACTCCTGCTTCAGGCGAAACAAAAGTTGCGCCGTGCAGACCGGGTTCAAATATTACATACCGGGGGTCGGCGCCATTACCTGATTCCTGTCCGGTCAGCGGACTGCCTGTGGCCCATAAGCCGCAGTAATTATTCTGCGCAGGTGTGACCTGACCGGTGAATTGGAAGTAATTCGTTTCCTTGACTGCCTGGAAAAATGCGATATCCCCTCTGATGCCATATTCTTCACCAATTCTGATATAAAGTTCCGCTAAATCAGCAAAAGGTACGAACTCTCTGCCTGATGCTGCCATTTTGGCCTGTATGCGGGGTGTTTCATTATCTAACCAATCTTGAATTTGGGCCGCTGATAATATAGATGGACCCATAATGGATAAATCGGATATCCTTATCGTTTCACCCGAAGGCAGGTTTATTACTTTTGGATATTTATTCAGTTGGTCCAGATACACTCTAAAATTATTCAACTGTTCTGCGCTAAAATTGGAGGCATCCATGTTGGCCAGCGCACTGGAATTAATTACGGAGCCATCGCTTAACTTCAGGTTGGTCGAAAACTGGGCCAGATCATTCAAGAGCTGATTATCTACCAAATTAGGAGTATTATCACTATTATCTACATCATCTACCGGATTTTCTATTTCATCGGTTTTTGCATTAATCAAGACGGTGCTGGTGTCACTTACCCACTTAACCTCACACCCAAGTGCTTCTCCTACCGCCCGAAGAGGGAGCATTACCCGGTCAAGTTTGCTGATATAGGCCTGGCCGTAACCTGAAGGAATGGTTAATGGTTGTCCGTCTATTACTATTTGAACCCCACCATCCCAATTGGCTGGAACAGGGTAAGAATTTGATTTCGCTTTGGTGTATATGATGACTTGTTGCGTGTCACTGATCCAATCTACTTGAGCCCCTAAATTCTCGCTGATAACTCTAAGCGGTACATAGGTCCTTTCATCTATTATAACGGGCAGCCCGGTATTTTCGTTCATTTCCAGCCGGTTGCCGTCAATAACTATGGCAACCGGGGAAGAAGCCTGCAGATCATCGGTACATACGAATACCATGGTAAATACAAATACAGCAATAATTGCTGCTATTCCGGATTTTCTGGTAAAACTAATCACATTAACAACCTCCTGATAATTTCATTCTGACAATATTTCTATTACTGCGCCCTGAATCCCTGCCTTTAAGCGCAATATCTATAATTTAATACCAGGTTTTCATAGCTAGTCTTGCATTTCGCTTTAAAAAATCATGAAAATTATTGCTGTTTTCAACTCAAATTCTGTTTTACCGGTTATTTTTGACGTCATTCGCCAATAAAACCCAGAAAAAACATTAGATTAGAAACATAACCAGACAAGTTTTTCCGCGCAAATGTTGTATGGTAATATTACTTCTCCATTTACTCATAAAATTACTATTTATTAGGGGGTATGCGGAATGTTTGACGTAAAACTAAAAAATTTATCCCGATACTCACTGGTTACCATCTCAATCATTATTATTTTGCCATGGATAGGGATACTTTTTAATTTTTCACCATTTTTCCGTAATCACATTTTCAACATTATTGGACTTCCTCTCTTTCTCTCGCTGGCATCCGCAATTGGTTTTTCCATTGCCTATCATGAAGGACGCACCAGGCCTGTTAAACAGCGCTGCCGTATGGCAGGTACTGATATCACAGAAAAGAATCGGGCTGCGCAGAAGATTCGCTACCAGTCTTATTTACTGGAAAACATACAGGAAAGTATGGTAGTGATAGATTCCAATGGTTTCGTTAAATGTGTTAATGAACGCGCCAAACAGCTTTTTGCAATTTCCGTCCAGGATGAATTAATCCCCCATCTGCAGCGGATAATGTATCCCTATGACCAGGACAGGCTGGAGCTCATAAAGGCGCAAATCAGGGCAGGGCAAAGCTGGCAGGGCGAGATCACGCTCAACCTGAACGGCACTATAAAACATTTTATTCACCATATAGACCCCTTGCTGGAAAATAGTGCCTTGAACGGCATTGTAATTATATCCACCGATATAACTGCTCTGGCAGAAGCCCGTGAACGGGCTGAAACTGCCAATATGTCCAAAAGCCAATTTTTGGCCAACATGAGTCATGAGATCCGCACCCCTATGATCGGCATTCTGGGTTCGGTTGAACTCCTGGCCGAGACTCTTTCCCCTGAACAGACCGAATATTTGAGCACAATCAGAGAATGCGGTGAACAGTTGTTGGAAATTATAAATCAGATATTAGACGTATCTAAAATAGAATTGGGAGTATTGGAACTCAATCCCGAAACAGTAGATTTAGCCAACCTTCTATCCGGAACATCCAGCATCATTGAACCAGCTTTAAAAGCTAAAGGTTTAACGCTGAAATTGATAATGGAAAAAGCCAGTGGTCTCATCCAAATCGACCCTCTGAAACTACGCCAGGTTTTGCTGAACCTGCTTTATAATGCCGTTAAATTCACCGATTCAGGCATTATTACTTTAGAGGCGGAGTTAATGGCCCGACCTGAGGGGGATACTTGTTTGACCGTATCAGTAACTGATACCGGCATAGGCATTTCCGGTGATAAAATTGATACTATATTTGCCCCCTTTACTCAGGCCGACAGCTCAAGTTCCAGAAAATATGGCGGAACCGGGCTTGGTCTTTATATATGCAAGAAGATGGTGGAATTAATGCAGGGAAGTATCTGGGTTACCAACCTGGATGGCCAGGGAACCCGGTTCAGTTTTTCAGTTCCGGTAACTACCGAGGCCGTCATCGAGAACCATAAAGAAACGACGCCTAATAGCTTTGATTTATTTAAAGACGATTTGCTGCTTGATTTTACGCCGGTATCGATCCTGGTAGTAGAGGACAACGAACTCAACCGGAGGATAGTGACGAAAATGCTGCTGAATTATGGTTTTGAAGTAACCAACGCAGGGAATGGCCTGGAGTGCCTTAATATTCTCCAGCATACCAGTTTTGATGTAATATTGATGGACATGCAGATGCCGGTCATGGATGGTTATGAAGCTACTCGTATCATCCGGCAAAATAATACCTGGAAAGACCTGCCTATCATTGCCATGACCGCTAATGCTATGAATGGAGACCGGGAAAAATGCCTGGCCTACGGCTGCAGTTCATATATAGCCAAACCATTTAAAGCTGAAGAATTGGCCCTGGAGATTAAGAAATACCTGAATATTGACACTTTAAGAAAGAAAAAACCCCGTATGTCCAATCAGATCATCAATGATTTACTGCCCGAATTCATGGATTTGATGCAGGATATGTTGAATAGCCTTAATGACGCGGTCGATATTATGGATATGGATGAGATAAAAAGTATAAGTCACGATATCAAAGGTACTGCCGGTATGTACGGTTTTATGGATATATCTGAAACCGCGGGGATAATCGAGGGCCTGGCCCGGGAAAATAAATACCAGTCCATCCCGTTGCTTAGCCAAAGGCTATTTTCGTTATACCGGCAGTCAAATGTGGAAGTATCATGATGGAGGTTTTAATGTTATAAAGCTGCTGGTGTATAATAGGCCTATATAATAAGATAGTATCATGCTTTATTGGAGGTTATTATGTATGGCAACTATGATTATTACCGACAGCACCGCCAATCTTGACGCTTCCGTGCTTGACCGGTTTGCGATTAAGGTAGTTCCTCTAAACGTTCACCTGCCGGATGTGGTTTTTAAGGAAGGAGAGCTATCCAATACCGAATACTACCGGCGGTTGCGGGAGGAAAAATTTATGCCGCGGACTTCCCAGCCCTCCCCGGCTGATTTTCTCACCCTTTATAAATCACTCAGGCCTGAAGATAACGCCATGGTAATTTTGATTTCATCGAAATTATCCGGTACGGTGCAATCTGCTCAATTAGCCTGCGAAATGTTTGCCGGCCACGAGCGGATAAAGGTCATTGATTCATATTCCGCGGTCATGGGATTAGGTTTTCAGGTAATAAAGGCGGCGCAAATGGCCGCAGCGGCCAAAACTACCGCTGAAATTGAGAAGGAAATATTTACTTTGCGGGATAAAATGCAGATATTTTTTGTAGTGGATAACCTGGAATATTTGCTGCGAGGCGGACGCATAAGCCAGCTTAGCAGTTTTATAGGCAGCATTTTGAAGGTAAAACCGGTTTTAAATTTAGCCGATGGCCAGATAGGGCTCTATGAAAAGGTACGCACCCACCAAAAAGCAGTGGATGGTCTAATTAACCGTTTAAAACAGGATATTCAGAATGTGCATGAGGTAGCCGTAGTGCATGTGGATGCACAAGATGAGGCGGAACTGCTGGCGGAACGGGTCAAAGAGATCTTCCCCCATCCGATAATAAGCCATGTAAACCCGGTTATAGGCTCTCATGTGGGCCCAGGTACATTGGGATTAATATATTATTAGTGTGATGGACCGCACGGTTTACACCTATAGGAAGGTTTTCTCTCGCTATTTCAGCAGGGGACACACCTTCCTCTCAGGTCCGCTCCGCGAACCGAAGTAAGGAATGTCCCCGTGTTAGTGTGCCGCTCGACCCCATCAGCCGCGAAATGAGCCGTTGGTGTTTTCGCTGCCGGAGCATGGAGCAAACGGGATAAACCTCACCGCCGGCTTCCATACCACAAGACTATACTTTAAGCTAGTCTGGTGTTTTTTACGATGGTGGTAATTTGGTCAGGTTTGTTCATGGTGTATAGATGGATCCCGGGCACATCATTCTGCAGCAGATCGCTGACCTGTTGACTGGCATATTCGATTCCGGCCTTTACCATATCGTCGGGATAATGCTCGTATTTGTCCACCAGGATAAGCATTTTGGCCGGCATGGAGGCACCGCAGAGATAAATAATGCGCCGAATCTGGCGGGCATTCAGCACCGGCATCACCCCGGGTACAATAGGACAGTTAATGCCGGTCCGGCGGCATTTTTCCAGGAAATCATAGTATATCCGATTATCAAAGAAAAGCTGCGTAATTAAAAAATCGACTCCCACATCTACCTTATGTTTAAGATTAAGCAAATCCTCCCGTAAAGTAGAACATTCCGGGTGTCCTTCCATATGAGCAGCCGCAGCGATACCAAAATTATCCCGTCCTTTAATATCTTCGATCAATTGGCAGGCATAGCGATATTCCTGTTTTTCAATATTAAAACTGCCATCCTCAGGCAAATCCCCCCTCAAAGCCATGATATTCTCAATGCCCTGATGGCCCAGCTCATCCAGTATAGCGTTTACTTCCCGACGGGTATGGCTTACACAGGTCAGATGGGCCTGGGATTCAATCTGGTAATCCTGCTTGATACGGGTGGTGATCTCTACCGTACGGTCTCTATTGCTGCCTCCGGCCCCGTAAGTCACACTTATATAACCCGGATTTATCAACTTCAGTTTATCCAAAGTCTTAAAAATCGTTTCCAGCGGATAATCTATACGCGGAGGAAAAATTTCTAAAGATAATAACGGTCGTTGGGATTTATACATCTCTATTATTTTCAAACCACAGCCCCCTTGAACTTTTAATACAATTATACCGATTGCGCTTTATCTGTATATGGCAAAGCCCCCGTTATACTGCATACGGGGGCTTGATTAGCTTAACAGGTCCCAATTTTACATGTTTTTGATTAACTCATCCGCAAACCGGGAGGTCTTAACCTCGGTTGCACCCTCCATAAGACGGGCAAAATCATAAGTTACGATTTTGCCGGCAATAGTTTTTTCCATCGTCCGGATAATCAAATCAGCCGCCTCATTCCACTGCAAATGCCGCAGCATCATCTCTCCGCTCAGTATAACCGAGGAGGGATTGACCTTGTCCATACCCGCATATTTGGGAGCCGTTCCATGGGTAGCTTCAAAAATAGCATGACCGGTGTCGTAATTTATATTGGCGCCCGGTGCGATGCCTATTCCGCCCACCTGTGCGGCCAGAGCATCGGAGATGTAATCTCCGTTCAAATTCATGGTGGCGACCACCTCAAATTCCCGCGGACGGGTTAAAACTTGTTGCAAGAAGATGTCGGCAATGGAATCCTTGATTATTATCTTGCCTTCCGCTTCAGCTTGTGACTGCATCTGGTCCGCGGCAGCAAGGCCCTGTGACTCTTTTATCCGGTCATACTGGTTCCAGGTAAATATCTTGTCCCCAAATTCGGCCTCAGCCAAAGCATAGCCCCAATTTTTAAAGGCGCCTTCAGTATATTTCATGATGTTACCCTTGTGTACCAGAGTAACACTCTTGCGTCCTTCCTTGATAGCATACTTAATGGCTGCACGCACCAGGCGGCAGGTGCCTTCCTGGGATACCGGCTTAATACCTATGCCTGATGTCTCAGGGAATCTGATGTTGCTGACTCCCAATTCTTCCTGCAAGAATTTAATCAGCTTTTGGGCTTCATCCGAGCCCATGGGATATTCTATACCGCTATATATATCCTCGGTATTTTCCCGAAAAATCACCATATTGACATCCTGAGGACGTTTAACCGGTGACGGTACACCGGCAAAATATCTTACCGGCCGCAAACAGGTATATAAATCGAGCCCCTGGCGCATGGCCACATTAAGAGAACGAATGCCCCCACCGATGGGAGTTGTCAAAGGTCCCTTGATGGCAATGATATATTCCCTGATAGTATCCATAGTCTCCTGGGGCAGCCATTCCCCGGTCAATTTAAAGGCCTTCTCCCCGGCCAGTACTTCTTGCCAGATCAATGACCGCTTGCC
>DHSK01000118.1:0-9585 GCA_002408445.1 Syntrophomonas sp. UBA5288 | reverse complement strand
TTATAACAACCTCCTAATCAGCATGAACCTTTAATCAAAATTAAAGGTTCCATATTTTTTAAAATGCTCCACCAATCCGCCATCAGATAATATTTTCAACATTACCGGAGGAAGCGGTGTAATCTCTATATCTATATTTTTGGTCAGATTATGAAGTACTCCCTTGTCCAGTTCAACCTGCAATTCATCATTCTCATCAATCAAGTCGGTATTGCATTCCACCAGCGGCAAACCGGTGTTTATACAGTTGCGGTAAAAAATACGGGCAAAAGATTTGGCAATTACCGCGCTTACATCAGCATTTATGATAGCCAGCGGGGCCTGCTCGCGGGACGAACCGCAGCCGAAATTTTTCCCCGCTACAATAAAATCTCCTTTATTGACCTTGTCGTAAAAATCAGGGTCCAAATCTTCCATGACATGTTTGGCCAACTCTCTCATATCCAGAGTCTTAAATTTATATCTACCGGAGATGATGTAGTCCGTATTGACATCATCTCCAAATTTATGAGTTTTCCCCTTTAAGTCCATAATGTATCTCCTTTCGGTATGTTACATCTTCCACCCCAACGTTTCCGTGCTGAATCTTTTACAGAAACTCTCTGGGATCGGTAATCTTACCTTTCAGAACCGAAGCTGCTACCGTGGCCGGTGAACCCAGATAGATAAAGGCCTTGTTGTTGCCCATTCTGCCTTTAAAGTTCCGGTTGGCGGTGGATATTACGTTTTCACCATTGGAAGGCACTCCATTGTGGGTCCCCACACAGGGACCGCAACCGGGTGTAACTACGGCAGCGCCGGATTGTACGAAAACCTCAATCAGCCCTTCTCTCAGAGCCTGCAGCATTACCTGACGTGAAGACGGTGCAACTACCAGGCGCACATTATGAGGGATTTTGTTTCCTTTGAGAATGCCGGCCGCAATACGCAAGTCTTCTATACGACCATTGGTGCAGGTTCCGATTACTCCCTGCTGTATAGGAGTCCCGGCTGCTTCCCTTAAGGGTACTACATTATCGACCGTATGCGGTTTGGCGATCTGCGGTTCCAGTTTGGATACATCATATTCTTTTATCATACGGTAAATCGCATCATCATCGGCCTTAACCGTTTCAAAAGGAGTTTTACTGTGTTCCTTGACCCAGGCTACGGTTTTTTCATCTGCTTCCATCAAACCGCATTTAGCACCCATCTCAATCGCCATATTGCTGATGGTAAAGCGTGCTTCCACCGAGAGATCAGCGATGGCCTCTCCGGTATATTCGGCAGCCATATAAGTAGCTCCGTCGGCAGTGACATCACCAATCAGATAAAGGATAAGATCCTTGGAATAAACCCCTGGCGGCAGTTTGCCGTTAAGCACGAATTTTATGGTCTCCGGTACCTTGAACCACAGTTTGCCTGATATCAATCCGGCAGCAAGATCGGTTGAACCTACTCCGGTGGAGAAAACATTAATGGCTCCATAAGTACAGGTATGTGAATCTGCTCCTATCACCAGATTGCCCGGTACCACATGGCCTTGTTCCGGTACCAGCTGATGGCATACCCCGTCACCGATATCATAAAAATTAATTCCCTGTTGATCTGCAAAAGTTCTCATCTGCTGATGCAGTTGTGATACTCCTTCAAGCGGGCTGGGGGCACTATGGTCAATAACCATGGCAATACGCTTAGGGTCGAAAACCTTTTCCGCTTTCATATTTTCAAAAGCTTTTATAGCCAGAGGTGACGTCCCGTCCTGTCCCATAACAAAGTCAAGGTCAGCTACAACGATATCATTGGCCCGGACGTCCTGGCCGCTTTTTTTTGATAGTATCTTTTCAGCTATGGTCTTTCCCAATCTATTCCATTCTCCCTTCGGTGTCATAATACTGGGGGATAATTATTAATTATTCTCTGTCTTGTTTTCCTGCAAATATTCTTCATATAAGCACATAAGTTCTTTATCAAACAAGGAACGTTTGACCTCAATGGATTTATCTCTGACTCTAACCAGTAAATTTTTGGCCGTTTTCTCATTAATATCAAGGCCGTATTCATTTATAAATTTGGAACGTATAGCTGCTGTTCCGGTATGCTTGCCAATCACTATCTGCCGTTCCAGACCTACTTCTTCGGGTTTAAAAGCTTCGTAAGTCGATGGATTCTTCAGGACTCCGTCACCATGTATGCCCGATTCATGGGCAAAGATATTAGCACCGACTATAGGTTTGTTCACCGACAGAGGACGGTCGGAAGCACGGGCGACATACTCTGCTACCTCTCTGAAGAGGGTAGTATCGTAGGTGACATTCACTTTCATGAGATGCTTTAACCCCATAATTACTTCCTGCAGGCAGGCATTTCCGGCTCTTTCGCCCAGACCATTAACAGTTACACCAACATGGGTGGCACCGGCATATACCCCGGCCAGAGCATTGGCCGTAGCCATACCAAAATCATTATGGGTATGCATTTCAATATTAAGTCCTACCGCATCCAATAAAGTTCTTATATAGCGGTAGGTGGTAAGCGGGTTTAAGGTTCCCACCGTATCGCAGAAACGCAAGCGGTTGGCACCTGCATGCTTGGCTACCAGGGCAAATTCAGTCAGGAACTCTATATCCGACCTGGAAGCATCTTCGGCATTTACCGAAACATAAAGGTTATTGTCTTTGGCAAATTTGACTGCATCACTCATCATATTAAGTACATTCTGGCGTGTAGTCTGTAATTTATGTTCTATATGAATATCAGAAGCGGATATGGAAATAGCTACAGCATCTACTCCGCATTCGATCGATTGTTTTATATCTGAAATTACAGCCCGGTTCCAGGCCATAATACTGGCCTTAAGGCCTAAACCTATCATTTGTTTAATGCATTCTTTTTCACCCCCACCCATAACCGGAATACCTGCTTCAATCTGGTCTACCCCAATCTGATCCAGATAACGGGCAATTCTTATCTTTTCATCATTGTTAAATACTACCCCGGCAGTTTGTTCACCATCTCTTAAAGTCGTATCTACGACATATACTTTGGTATTGTCTTCAAGGAACCAATCTTTTTTGCTTAAACTTTCCCACATCATAATCTTAAATCTCCCTCCCCAATTTTTCTTTAAGCAACTTGTTTACAATAGCTGGATTTGCCTTTCCCCGGGTGGCTTTCATAACTTGGCCGACAAAAAAGCCGGCCGCTTTTTCTTTGCCATTCTTGTAATCTTCAACTACTTTGGGATTCGCACTGATTATATCGTCAATAATCGGTATCAGTGCTGCCTCATCGGAAACCTGTATTAACCCCTTCTCTTTTACGATGGCATCAGGGGCTTTGCCGCTGCTGAACATATCTTCAAAAACAGTTTTAGCAATCTTGCCGCTTATGGTACCATCATCGATCAGCTTTAACATAGCCGCCAGATGGGCGGGTTTTATAAGGCATTCTTCTATCTCTATATTTTCCTGATTCAAAAGCCGGTACAACTCACCCATCATCCAGTTGGCTACCGCCTTGGCATCACCATACTTACTTACACATTCATCAAAGAAAGCCATGTTTCCAGGTGTCAGGGTAAGAAAAGCGGCATCATAATCTGAAAGTCCCAAATGAGTGAGCCTTGCCTGAGCCTGATCGGGAAGTTCCGGCATGTCTTTCCTTATTTCTTCAATCCAATCAGGTTCTATTTTTATAGGCGTCAAGTCCGGTTCAGGAAAATAACGATAGTCATGTGCTTCTTCTTTGGAACGCATGGATTTGGTGACCTGTTTTTCCTCATCCCAGGTCCTGGTCTCCTGAATAACCTCTTCCCCATCTTCCAGCAAATCCATCTGTCTGTTGGCTTCATATTCTATGGCCTTTTCCAGCGCCCGGAAGGAATTAAGGTTCTTTATCTCGGTCCGGGTTCCAAATTCCTTCTGATTGAACGGTCTTACCGACACATTGGCATCGCAGCGAAGGGACCCTTCCTGCATCTTGCAGTCCGATACACCGGCAAACAATAATATGGAACGTAATTTTTCCATATAGGCCCTTGCTTCCTGAGCGCTTCTCATATCAGGCTCAGATACGATTTCCAGCAACGGTACACCGGAACGATTTAAATCCACCAGTGAAAACGGGGTGGTAGTTATGTCTCCCTGGTGTACAAGTTTGCCCGCATCCTCTTCCATATGAGCTCTGGTTATACCGATACGTTTTTTCTTCCCGTCTACATCTATATCCAAATAACCTTTAAGGCAAATAGGCAGAGCGTACTGAGATATCTGGTATGCTTTAGGCAAGTCCGGGTAAAAATAATTCTTACGGTCAAAACAGCAGTATTCAGCAATCTGACTATTCAAAGCAATTCCGGTGCGAATAGCCAGTTCCACTACTTTTTTATTCAGTACCGGCAGCATACCCGGAAACCCGGAACATACCGGACATACCTGAGTATTGGGTTCAGCTCCGAAGGCAGTTGAACAGGAACAAAATATCTTAGTGGCGGTTTTTAATTCCGCATGTACCTCAAGACCAATTACTATTTCATAATCCTTGCTCATTTATTTCACCCCCAATGCCGGTCGCACGGTATGATAATCGTTTTGCTGTTCAAAAGCATGAGCGGCCTGTATAATTGTCCCTTCATCAAATGCCCGCCCAATAATCTGCATTCCCAGCGGAAGTCCCGCATGGAAACCGCAGGGTATTGAAATGCCCGGCAGACCAGCCATATTTACCGGTACGGTAAGAATATCGTTCATATACAGAGTAAGCGGATCACTTACCTCCCCCAGTTTAAAAGCAGCAGTAGGGGTGGTGGGTGACACTATTATGTCAAATTTTTTAAATACAGTTTCAAAATCCTGATAAATCAAGCGCCGTACTTTTAAAGCTTTAAGATAATAGGCATCATAATAGCCCGAACTTAAGGCATAGGTTCCTATCATTATCCTTCTTTTGACCTCATCCCCAAACCCGGCCGCCCGGGAATTGGAGAACATATCCACTACATTTTCAGCCTGGAAGTCGCGGTAACCATATCTTACCCCGTCAAAGCGGGCCAGATTGGCGCTGGCTTCAGCCGGAGCTACCAGATAATAAGCAGGCAAGGCATATTTGCTGTGCGGCAGGGAAACCTCCTCGACTATGGCCCCCATGCTTTCATATTGCTTCAAGGCCCGGAAAACGGCGGCTTTTATCTCGGAATCCACCCCTTCGTCAAAGTATTCTCGCGGATAGGCTATTTTTAGTCCCTTAACATCTCTATTCAAAAAGGAAGTATAATCAGGAACCTCCACCTCAACACTGGTAGAATCCATAGGGTCGTGCCCGGCGATTATATTCATGACCAGGGCACAGTCTTCCACATCCCGGGTAAAGGTCCCGACCTGGTCAAGTGAAGATGCAAAAGCTATCACTCCCCAGCGTGATACTCTGCCATATGTAGGTTTGAGCCCCACTATACCACAGAACGAGGCCGGTTGTCGTATGGACCCTCCGGTATCGGTGCCCAGAGTAAAAGGTACTTCACAGGCTGCGACCGCTGCGGCTGAGCCGCCGGAAGAGCCACCCGGCACTCTCTGTAAATCCCAGGGGTTATGGGTGGGGAAAAAGGCAGAATTTTCCGTCGCTGAACCCATAGCAAATTCATCCATGTTCAGTTTACCTACCAGTACACTATTCGCCCTGTGCAGTTTTTGAACCACATGAGCATCATAAACCGGAACAAAATTCTCCAGTATGCGCGACGAACAGGTGGTTCTAAGCCCACGGGTACAGAAAATATCCTTTAAAGCATAGGGAATACCTGTAATGCCGGGATACTCCGCCCGGGCATCAATCTGGGCCGCCTGGTCCAGTGCTGCGGCATCGTTAAGCGTAATAAAAGCTTTTAACTCTTTATCCACCTGGTTTATTCTATTTAATACGGAAGTAGTAATCTCGGTGGAAGATGTCTGTTTCCGTTCCAACAACTCCCGTAATTCGCGCAAAGTCAGTTCAAATAATTCCATGAGAGAACCTCCGTCACATTATTTTGGGCACTTTGTATTGATTTTCTTCCAGGAGGGGAGCATTGGAGAGTATTTCCTCCCGCACGGAACCAGGTCTGACTACATCTTCCCGGAAAACATTAAAAACCGGAAGTATGTGGGTAAGAGGTTCCACATCATCGGTATCGAGTTCATTCAACTGGTCAACATATTCCAGAATCGAACTAAGCTGGCGGCTGAATAGTGCTTTTTCTTCATCGCTTAAGCTAAGCCGGGCCAGCAAAGCAACATGTTCTACTTCTTTTATAGTCAGAGCCATTTAAGCTACCTCCTTTTTCGTCATCCAAAATATTTATGCACAATATTATATCAAAAAGGCCTTTATTTACCTAACTTTTTATAGGTTAAGCCTTTATAGCAGCATTTATTTTATGTTTAAGCTTAATTAAAAGGGAAGGAACTTTATAAGAGCCATCAGCAGGGGTACAACTATTATTCCAGGAAGGATGTTTCCTACCTTTATGCGGGTAAGCCCAAGCATATTAAAGCCTAACCCGGCAATAATAATTCCACCCAAAGCGGTTATGTTATTCAACATAGGATCGGTAAGCAGAGGTTTGATTATTTCTGCGCCCAGACTGATAGAACCTTGATAGATCAGGATCGGAAAAGCTGAAAATAATACACCTATGCCCATGCTGGCAGAAAACAACATGGAAAATATGCCGTCGAGCATAGCTTTTATTATTAAAATCTGGTGATTTCCTGTTAATCCGTCTTCCAGTGCTCCGACTACTCCCATGGCACCTACAATAAACAAAAGAGTGGCAGATACAAATCCCTTTACAAAGCTACTTTCTTCCCGCCCCAGTGCCTTCTGTAATCTAACACCCACATTTTCCAGGCGTGCTTCCCATTGTCTCCATTCGCCTATGACTGCTCCAATAGCCAGACTTAATCCCACCAATGCCACATTATCTGCTTTAAAGCCATATTGAATACCAATAACGATTATTAACAATCCCAGTGCATCCTGCACGGTGCGACTGTAATTTTCAGGAATACCCCGACGCAAAAACAGCCCGATAAGTCCACCCACCAGTATCGCCCCGGTATTTATCAAAGTACCTGTCACAAAAAAATCTCCTATATATACAACATACATTTAAAATTATACCTTTGCTATACATAAAAAGGAAGGTTTCAAGCAAGGAGAAAACCAAGAATACATTATACGCGGAAGGCGGATGTAAGCAAAAAGCCATAATAAAAGGAGGACCAGGCTGGTAAGCCGGTCCTCCCTGGAGAGGCGCTATGTTATGGCAATATGGTATTGTTAGGGTTTTGTTTAAATTACTTGCACATTGGTTTGAGACTTTCCATGTATATATTTCTTACAATTTTCTCGGTGGCTTTAACCGGTGCTACGCTTAAGAGGAAGCTCAAGGACGGTGTTTCAAAGGTCAATCTGGTGGCATTCTCCAGGTCTTTTTCGGTATATCCAAAATCGGCTAATTTTTCGGTTACACCTACATTGAACAACCACTGTTCCACACCTTTGGCACACATTTCGGCTTCCCCGGCCACACCCTTCAAACCAGGTACGTAAGATGCAAAGATTGATGCTAAGATTTCAGGGCAGGCAGGATAAATAACTTTGATAACAGCTGGTAAAATCATTCCCAAACCTAATCCATGGGGCAGGTTAGGTTTAATTCCGCTTAATGGATGTTCCATGGCATGAGTATAATGCAGCAAGCCATTATCAAAGCAAATTCCGCCTATCATGGATGCATAAAGCAAGTAATAACGGGCTGTCAAATCATCGGGATGTGCTACTGCCTGCGGCAAGTACTTGGCCACCAGGCGGCCGGTTTCCACTGCCGTCATAACCACGTAGGGATTGGTAGCCAGTGATGTGGCTGCTTCGACTACATGGTTTAACGCATCAACCGCGGTATACATGGTCTGGCCTACCGGTAACCCTCTCATAATAGCCGGGTCATCAATAGCAAACTGAGGATATAAACAATCTACTGCCAGAGCCGGTTTGTATTCCAATTCAGGAATACTGGCTACGGCAAACCGGTCAACTTCAGTTCCGGTCCCATGAGTAGTATTGATAGCAATAATAGGAACTGCTTTAGTTGCATCGAATTTGAAAAGATAGAGATCGCGAGCATTGTATTTAGCAAAATCAGGATGTAATAATACAGCAGCACTCTTACCAGTATCAATAGCACTTCCGCCGCCAATACCTATAACTGCACCGGCACCTGCCTTCTTGCCCAAAGCAACCGCTTCATCAATACCGTCAACGGTAGGATTAGGTACTACACCAGTATAAAGAGCATAATTTATACCGGCCTTCTTTAAGGCTGGTTCTAGAACTTCCCAAACGCCGGTAACTTTATAAACTATCTCATCAGTTGTAACCAGTACTGATTTTACGCCTGTACTTTTTAGGTAAGCGCAGATATCAGTTACTTTTTGCAATGCACCTACTCCAAAATAACACAGGGTTTTGCTACGAATTTCAACTACCTGATTGATGTTCATTTTTGTTTCCCACATTTTTTAACCCAACCTTTCTATTTCAGTTGTGCATCGGCTTATTGCAATAAGAGTTTGCCAGTAACAATATCACCTCTCCATTGTATTATGTTTTTTTATCTTCGACATAATTCTATGATATTCCTGCAAATTCTTCTAACTAAAATATAAAAAAGCTTTATCCATAAAATTAATATTTTGCTAAATTTATGTATAACGCGTCTTTTTATGTAATTATCTCCATATTTGTATGAAAATCTCATGGCATTTTTAATCGAACCCGTATTTAGTACATCGTTCTTAGATTACCTTTTTTCAGCTCGGGTATATTGGTGTGAGGAAAATAGATGTTGGTTCAGCAGAATATTTGACAGGGAATGTTAAGATTGGACGCTAAAGACGCTGGTTGTGATGCCAGCGGTTGCTAGGAATTGAAGTTAAGCATTTTCAGCAAATCAGCTTCCGAAATAATTTTGACGCCAAGATCCTGTGCCTTGTTAAGTTTACTCCCGGCATTATCCCCGGCCAGCACATAGGCGGTTTTCTTAGAGACACTATTCGTTACACGTCCGCCATTTTCTTGAATCAATTGAGCTGCTTCCTCTCTGGTCATAGTCGGGAGCGTTCCGGTGAGAACAAAGGTGCTACCCTGGAACCTGCTGCCGATTGATCTGGCCGAAGCTTTAGACTGCATATTAACGTCCGCCTTTTGAAGGCGTTCCAGCATATACCTGGTTTCAGTTTTGGCAAAAAATTCATATACGGCCTGAGCACTGATGGCGCCGAAACCTTCTAAATTCTGCAGTTCGTCGCAACCGGCATTAGCAATAGAAGACATATCATCAAAATGATCTCTCAATATGATGGCGGTTTGCCGGCCAACATTGCGTATCCCAAATCCATTAATTAATCTATCAATATCATTTTCTTTGGATTTTTCGATAGCAGCAAGCAGTTTATCTATACTTTTGGATGTATCAGACTTTTTACTGTTGGGCCTGCCTGTAATGGCATCACTTATCAGTTCATCTCTATGATCTTTAAGATAATAAATATCGGATAAATCTTTAAT
>DHSK01000119.1:60756-81042 GCA_002408445.1 Syntrophomonas sp. UBA5288 | reverse complement strand
GTTGAGGTGGGAAATCGAGGCTAACGTCGGGGCCGTAGGGCAGGCTACGGATTATGAGATATACTCTATTATACACGAAACCCGCTTGGAGGCTTTACCTCCAAGCGGGCTATCTTCTCTATGACTATTAAGGTTGCCGTATTGAATACAAATCTTACTCTATATACTGCCGGCCCTTTTATTGGACAGATTCAGGATAAGGTTAACTTCTCCCTGTCCGCGTCCTAAAATTTTCGCAATCTGCCAGACCGGATAACCTTTTTCATAGAGACTGCGTACTGCCATATAAGGTTGGGCTGATTGCAGGCCGGCTATAAAAGACGCCTCATCATCAGCGTCAGCATTTTCAACCTGGTTTGAGGACAGGGATGGATATAATTCTAAGGGCGCCGCTGCATTATTGATTTTATTAATTAAAACTCTGGTTTGCTCCGCATCAATCAAGTTCATATGACTGGTAATTTTTAAACCGCAGCCCTGCAGGATTTGAACCAGTTCCCGGCTGGAAATGCGAAGTTCCCGGGCCAGATCGTATACCCTTATGCGTGATGTACCAGTGGGAGCAAATTTTACTATGTTACCCGGGTATTCTTGCTCTTCCCGGTCGGTAGGCTCACAGTTCCCGGCGGCAATATTCTTGTCAATTTTTTCATTGCCGGCCAGCCTGGCATCCAAATCATTAATTAAAGTTTGGGATAAACCCAACGAATCCTCCATGAGCTGCACCAAATCCTGTTTAACATCCTGAGCCTGGGCAATTACATGGGAAAGCTCCTCGGTATAACTTTTAAGCAATGACCCCTGTTTTATCAGATAGCAAATAAAGACTAAGGTTGAAGTGCAGCACAAAATTACGAAGAATGTAGAAATATTGCTCACCCCGCTATATTTTTATATCAATAGTATTACCGGAAGATGACTTTATATTGGTATTTTCGCCATTATTTTTCGTATTCGGCTTATTTTCTCTTTTTCCTCCTTTTTCTTTGTTTTTTTTCAAATTTTTTTCTTGTTCTTCTTTTTCATGTACCAGAGCAGATTCATTTCTTAGCGGTTGATTGACCGTATTGGTATTCTTGATGGTCTGCTGAATAATATGATTGGCATTTTCTTGCTGTCGTACGCTATTTTCCTGCTGCTGTATCTGTTGCACCCTGGCAACATCGGTAACTTTCGGAATGAGGACCTGCATATCGATACTTCTTATAGTCATATCTGCCCTTCCCCTTCCAGTATTTAACTTAAAGAAGTCAACCTTACTTCTCCCTCATCCAATACAAACTGGGCAAATCTTATAATATCGTTTACCACATATATGGACTGCCCGATGGTGATCCTTACTCCGGGATAAACGATTTCCAGAGCCTTGATGCGGGCCGCGTTAATATGTTGAAATTCAGATTCCAGGAAAGCTATACGTTCGTCAATAGATGACAGTTCCTGTCGCATTTTTTTATATTGGTCCAAGAGTTTGATTAAAGCTAATCTTTTTTTGTCGGAGATATTATTTACATTGATTCCCGTCTTCTGATATACCTGCAGGTTGTGGTTAAGAGTATCCAGGGCTTTGGCCTTTTCAGTTCTGGTTTTGTGCAACTGTCCATATTCCTCACGGTAGGATGGATTAAGACCAACCTCAATAATGGTCTGGGTAGCCAACTGAGACCCGATAGTCTTCGATTCCACCTCATAGGCGGCCTGAATCACTCCCCCGACGATGGTTGCACGCCGGTCGTTTACTCTTACACTTCCTCCTGCTTTGACATAGGATTGCATAATAGCCTCTCGAATAATAACATCCCGTCCCGCCTCAAGTCTGGAGTTCTCTACAAAACGGGCCGATATGTTCTCAGCTGCTCGTACCAGGCCTTTAATGCCTGCTGTAATACCGCCCTGCACCATTATGCTGCCGCCCGCCACTACGGTAGCACCTTCAATAAAGCCCCGGACTTCAATATCACCGCCTGCTACCACCTGGAAACCGCTGGTAATACTTCCGTTTATCAAAATGTTGCCGATAAATTCTATATTGCCGGAGGAATAATCAACATCTCCGCGTAATTCGAAAACGGGGTCTACCGCTACTTTACTCTCCCGAATACTTACATGCCCTTCAATACAGGCGTACAAATGCCTGTCCCCTTCATCTGTGACGGTGTTTTTACCGCGCGGCAGGACTACATCTTTTCCCTTGCGCGCACTTACTTCTCGGCCGGTAACATCAGTGCCATTTTTCCCGGCGGTGGGAGGAATCCTTTCCACCAGTTCGGTTCCGGCTTTAACATTATGAATCAAGTTTAAGTTTTTGTAATCTACATTGCCTTTTTCATCAATCTTGGGTGCCATCCTCTCCAGCAAACTGGGGAATTTGAAGACAAGCCGGCCATCCATTCCATTTACCGCCGGGGTACCCTGGGCAACCGGTATCCGTCTACCCCAGTTTTGCTCCTGCATGGCTTCGTTTAGCTTGCTTTCATCTATGCCGTATTTGACATGATTGGCCAGCAATGCCTGCTTTAAATCATCCAAAGTACATTTATGGCCCGAACCCAGGGGAGCACTTATTTCCACATAAGCTTTCATGCGATCATTGTCTAACAATATCTTTATCTCAGAATCCGCATTGTTGTTAACATCCACTTTATTCCCCCCCAATCACATTACCAGGTACTTTTTCTTACTTAAACTTCCTCTTAACCGAAGTATCGCTTTAGTATGTAATTGTGATATTCTTGATTCCGACAGGCTTAAGACTGCACCTATTTCCTTGAGGGTTAATCCCTCGTAATAATACAGGTAAATTACGGTATTCTCTTTGGCTGGCAGTCTGGAAATGGATTTGCTCAAAACATCTTTTACTTCCCCAAGTTCCACCATTTCCAGAGCGTCAGCAGAACTGTTGTCCTCCAGCATATCTATGATTCGTTTTTTCTTTTCTTCCCCCTCATCTCCGGGTAAAAAATCATCCAATGATATTATCGTGGTAGCAGCAATTTCCTTGAGCATGGTGGCCAAATTTTCCGAACTTATACCCAATTCATCGGCTACTTCCATATCAGTTGCAGCCCTTCCCAGCCGGGCTTCCAGTTGCGCATAGATTTTTTCCAGTTCCTTGCTTTTCTGCCTGACTGAGACCGGCACCCAGTCCATGGAGCGCAGTCCATCAATCATCGCACCTCTGATCCGGGTAATGGCATAAGTTTCAAATTTTATATTGCGGAGGTGATCGAATTTCTCGATGGCATCAATCAAGCCCTCTATTCCGTATGAGATAAGTTCATCTTTTTCTACCACCGAGGATAGATTAATAGCCAGGCGGTTGGCGACATACTTAACTATATGAGCATAATGAATGATAAGCTCATCACGGGCTTCGATCTGTTGGTTTTCTTTGTATTGAGCCCATAGCGCAGTCACTTTATCACTCATTCAGATAATTCTCTCCCCATGTCCAATAGTTCTTATCAGTAAATCACCTGATTCAGGGTCAAAAGTAATGGTCCTGCCATAACTTCCGCCGGTATCTTTGGAAACAAGTTTAATTTTGTATTTTCGCAGGTTTTCTTCCACGGCTATGGCATTGCGTTCTCCTATTTTCATAATATCGCTTTCTCCGGAGAACTTGAACATCTGTGCCCCGCCGGCTATCTTGGCAACCAGCATATTGGTCTTGGCACCCATTTTAATCATTTCCTCCAGCACCATTTGCAAGGCCGTATCAGCGAATTTAGCCCGGTTCTGCTTGTTTTTGGCATTCAGGCTGGAGGGCAGCATGATATGCGTCAGACTGCCTATTCTGGTGGTGCGATCCAGCAGACAAATTCCTATGCATGACCCCAGACCGGCTGTCATAAGTTTATCGGGGGGTTTTGCTACTTTCAGATCTGCCATACCCACCTGGATAATTTTCGACATTAGACATTCACTCCAAGCGCATTTAATATGGTGCTTAAAGAACCCGGTTCAGGCAGCAGGAAAAAATAACCCATTACATCCTGTCCTTCTTTCTTAAAATCAGTTTCAAGCACCAATACGTGATCTGCTATTTCACCAAACTGGGAAAGAATCGCATTCAGTATGGCTCCTGCCATATCTATAGCCAAAGCAGGTACCGAGGGTATGAAAGATATCTGAGTAAACATTGAGAGTGCATTTAAATAGGTAGCTGCTAAAATGTTGCCCAATTCCATCATGGCAGACATCCGAAAATCATCAAAATCTTCTTCCGGGGCAACATCAGCCGGCTGACCCAACAGCATGTTTATAAGCATTCTAGCCTGTGCTACCGGCAGAATAAACATAATACTACATGGTGCTGTACCTGAGACATTCAAATATATGCCTGCTACAGGTATATCGGCTCCGCCAATTAAATCAGAAACCTCGGTAAAGGGTAGAATTTTCACGTTGGGCACGTTCATATCAATCTTGGAATTAATCATCTGGGCAAGTGCCGTAGCGGCATTGCCGGACCCTATGTTTCCAATCTCTTTAAGTGCATCCAGTTGTAAACCGGACAGTCGGCTGAAATCATCTAACAACATTTTCACCTCTAACTTTATACTGCCTCCAGGCCAAGTATTTTTTGTAAATCAAGCAGGATCAAAAGGCGCTCACCCACCTTGGCTATTCCTTTAAGCAGGGTGGCATCCATGGACTGATAGGTGGCGGCTTCTATATCTTTGCTGCTGATCCTTAACACTTCTGATACTTCGTCAACAATTATGCCGGCTCTGACATCATCAAACTGGAAGACAATAATGCGCTTGTCATCCTCCTCGCCGGCAGATTCCAGGTTAAACTTGCTATGTAAATTAATGACCGGAATAATGTTCCCCCGCAGATTGACTACTCCTTCAATATTTTTATCAGCCCGGGGTATTCTGGTTATATTCAACAAACGATTGATTTCCTGAACATTCAAGATATCGACCGCATACTCCTCTTTGCCCAGTTGAAAAGCAACCACTTGGATTTCTTCTTCATCCTCGTAATCAAGCTCTGCCGTGTTATTCATTTACGATCCTCCCATCAATTAAGAGTTGTGATATCCAGGATAAGTCTTACATTACCATCCCCCGCTACGATAGCTCCGGCAATGCCCGGAATACCATTGAGAAGCTTACCCAGGGATTTGATTACTATTTCCTGTTGTCCTATAAGGGCATCTACCACCAGACCTATCTGCTGGTCCCCCCGGCGCACTACCACCACATACATTTCATCACCGATATCTGATTGTTTGGGAACCTCTAAAATGGCAGCCAACCTGAAAAGGGGAAGAATGTTGCCGCGCAGCATTATCACTTCCTGGTTTTGCACCATTTTTATGTCGGCGCCGGTAATCATGGTGGTCTCATCAACCGAACTCAATGGTATGGCATATATTTCGTCCCCAACCGCCACCATAAGGGCCTGGATAATGGCCAGGGTCAAGGGAAGCTTTATCCTGAATCTGGTCCCCTGGCCGGTGCGGGACTCTACATTGATCTCTCCATTTAGGGATTCGATTTTATTTTTTACTACATCAAGTCCTACTCCCCGTCCGGAGACATCGGTTACAGTGGAAGAGGTGCTGAACCCTGAGCTGAATAAAAGGTTAATCACATCCTCCTTGTTCATCTGTTCCGCTTGTTTGGCATTTATAAATCCTTTCTCCACCGCTTTGGCCAGTACTTTATCAGTTTCTATCCCTTCGCCGTCATCTTCTACTTCAATGAAAACATTATTGCCTTCATGTCTGGCTCTCAGGATAACTGTTCCTACCGGATCTTTACCCTTTTTAGTCCTTTCCTGGGGCAACTCCACCCCATGGTCTAAGGCATTGCGCAGGAGATGGACCAGAGGGTCGCCTATCTCATCTATGACCGTACGATCAAGCTCGGTTTCCTTGCCTTCGATAATAAAATCAACTTCTTTTTGCAGGTCTTTGGCTAAATCACGGACCATGCGCGGAAAACGGTTAAATACCTGTTCAATGGGCACCATGCGGACTTTCATTACGACTGACTGCAGATCTGTGCTGATGCGGTCGATTTGTTCAATGGTTTCATGCAGGTCCGCTATCTTCTGATTGGAGCCAATCTGTTCCAATCGTCCTTTGTGCATGACCAATTCGCCCACCAGATTCATCAAATTATCCAGTCTTTCTATATCTACTCTTACGGTTTGCTTCATTTTGTGCACTTTTTTGCCCGTATCATCATTATTATGGTTTTCTTCATTATGGGTGGCCTCCACTTTGGGCCTATTATCGGAAATATTTAATGAATTAAGATCAAGCGGTTCAACCGTGATGGACTTAATCTCGGAGATCTCATTTAAACGATGCGCAATAGCGTCCTCCGTTAATCTGGTAATCAGGAACAATTCAAAACTGGTTTCGAATTTGCCCTCGTCTATGTCCTGGGAAGGTGGCGATGTTTTTATGATTTCGCCGTCCTCTTCCAGGGTTTTGAAAACCATGAAAGCCCGTACTGCTTTCATAAGACATCCTGGGTCGAGTTCCACTTTTATATAGTAAATAGTAAAATCCCGGCTGGCTGCTTCTTTAAGTATGGTCATGTCATATTCATTCAAATTAAACAGGTCCGATACATCCGCCACCGGTGCCTCAGACGCTTTTGGTTCTGCCATGGCCGCATATTCGTAGTTGCCCATTTTGATATTCTTGAGAATGTTAAGCAGATCAGAATTATCCATTTCATCTGATTTTCCCACCGCAATGTTGTCAATCATTAGTTGCAGACGGTCAAAACAATGGAAAAGAACGTCAATAACATAACTGTTGGCCTCCAGCAGACCTTCTTTTAAATCGGCCAGAACATCTTCCATATGGTGGGTAAGGTCGGCCAAATCATTAAAACCCATGGTTGACGACATACCTTTTAGAGTATGGGCCGCACGAAATATCTCGTTGAGACTGGACACATCCTTGCTGTTTTTCTCCAGTTCCAACAATTGTTCATTCAAACTTTCCAGATGTTCTTTGCTTTCTTCCAAAAAAACATCCAGATATTTAGACATATCCATTTTCATAGTCTACCACCTCCCAAACTATCTCTTTTATAATTTAATGCAGCATTTTCATAACTTCGTCTGCTATTTTACCCAGAGGCACCACCCGGTCCACCAAACCGGTTTCTACAGCTGCTTTAGGCATTCCGTATACAATGCAGGTAGATTGGTCCTCCGCTATTATTCTGGCACCCTTGGCCCGAAGTCCTGCCAGACCGGCCGCCCCATCCTGCCCCATCCCGGTCATAATTACGCCTACTATTCGGGACCAGGAATACTCGGCCGCAGAATAAAACATTTCATCGACTGAGGGCCGGTGTCCGTTCCTGAGTGGGGAACGGGTGAGATTAATCAACAAATCGTTACGGCTCCCAGTTAAGGTAAGATGATAATCGCCTGGGGCTATATAAACACAGCCTGTCACTACCGGTTCCATATGTTCCGCTTCTTTAACTTGGAGATTAGATAAGGAATCCAATCTTTCCGCCAGTGACCTGGTAAATCCGGGCGGCATATGCTGAACCACCAGGACGGCCGCATCCAGGTCGGCCGGGAACTTGGGTATTACCTGATGTAAAGCTTTAGGACCGCCGGTTGAGGTTCCTATTAGTACCAGTTTGTTCAGCTTGCCGGTATGGTTCGGTTGTTTATGCTCTGACCCTTTTTCAGGGCGGATAACATTGCCAGTTACATAAGAATTCTGCAATTTTTTCTTCGTACCTGCTACGGTAATAATTTTTCTGACAATTTCGTCCTTAAGCTGATTAATATCTACATTTAAATTGGACGCAGGCTTGGTAATAAAATCTACCGCCCCCATGCTTAAGGCCTGCATGGTTTGCTCAGCCCCGCTTCGGGTAAGACTGCTCACCATAATTACGGGCACCGGATTAGTTTCCATTATTTTTTTGAGGGCAGTTAATCCATCCATTTTGGGCATTTCAATATCCATTGTAATTACATCCGGCTGCAGCTCACTGATTTTTTGCAGAGCATCTGCTCCGTCGCGTGCCGTGCCGGTAACTGCCATTCCTGGTTGAGCGTTAATAATGTCGGTTATTACTCTTCTCATAAAGGCGGAATCATCGACCACCATGATTTTTATCATGTTATTCACAAAATCTCCTCCTCCTTGTCAGAAAAGACCCTTGCGAATCCATTCCCGTTGTTTTTCAAATATATAGTTAATTATTTTGTCGCGTTTGCTTTCCGCAATATCGCAATACTCTATGGCGGCTTTATTTTTACCCCCCTTTTCTGTGCCTCTTTCCAATAAGCGCACAACTTTAGCCAGGCAGAAAAAAGGGTTGCGGTTAGGGATATATAATTCAAATTCTATATTCTGCCCTTCTTCGATTGCTTCCTCAGTAATAATCAGGGCTCCCCCTCCGCTGATGTTGAGAGTCTCCGCCTTTTTAAAATCTGATTCATCCCCCACCACCCGGAAATATGATTCCAGTTTAATCGGCAGCCGCATATAATTACGGCGCTGAATTTTAATAAAAGTATCGGGCTTTTTAATGACCAGCAGCGGTATGTTCTGCCATTTACGTCCCATAACCGCGGTACTGAAAGCGTAGGTCATATCCTGGAAGGTCAAAAATATCCTTACCGTCTGCCCTGTACGCAGCGGTATTATTTCTCCACGATAGAGCGGCACTGAAATATGCAACTCATTTTCCTCTATACCTTCGATCCGGCTGGGCAGGTTCAGTATTCTTCCGGATTCAAGCTCAACCTCTATTTCTATTAACTGGTTTATTTTTATTTGGTCAGGATTCATTGTTACCTCCCCTGGCTAAACTATTTCTTGCTCAGTCCAACCAGTTTCTTGAAAAAGTTCTTGACGCCTCCGCGTCGCGGTTCCGACGTATTGATAGCATTACCTTCCATGAGATTTCGGGCAATTACTTTTATATTGGCAGCCGCCTGGGACCGGGGGAATGATTTTATGAATGGTTCCTGTTTTCTTATACCTTCCTCGATAATGGACTCGTTGGGTAAATGGCCCAATATGGTTATGTCTATATCCAGGAATTTTTTGATTACTATTTTTAATTTCTCAGCGGTAAGCATGCCTTCAATACCGCTGGCGGTTCTATTGACCACCAGGTAAATATGGCCGCCAAATTTCTCCCGGGCCATGGTTTTTATTACCCCATAAGCATCGGTAAGCGAGGTGGGCTCAGGGGTAGTTACCACAATTACATCATCAGAAGCCAGTAAGAAACTGGTTACATTGTTTGATATACCGGCACCGGTATCTATAATCATATAATCGTATTCTCCGTCCAGAGTACCCAGTTCCACCAGAATTCTACGCAGCTGTTCATCGTTCAGATTAGCCAATTCGCTTACCCCGGAACCACCAGGTATGATTTTTAGATTATCCGGACCGGTGATAATTATATCTCTTAACGACTTTTTATTGGTAATCATATGGTAAATATTATATTGCGGCACCAGACCCAGCATTATGTCGATGTTTCCCAGCCCCAGGTCCGCATCCATCAACACTACTTTTTTCCCGGCCGCACACATGCCCAGGGCCATATTCAAGGCCAGGGTGCTTTTGCCTACTCCACCTTTGCCGCTGGTCACTACCATTACCCGGGTCTGTTGCATTTCGGTGCTGAGTTCTTCCTCGATCTGCCGACGTACCTTTAACGCCAGTTCACGCAGTTTTTCTGCCTGGTCTTTCATGAGATTTCTTCCTTTCCCATGATCATGCGCGCAAATCGTATAGGATCAAGTATTTCTATATCATCAGGAACACTCTGCCCGGTAGTGATATAGGCTACCGGCACTCTGATTTCGTCAATGGCATTTAGTATCTGACCATAATGCCGTGTTTCATCCAGTTTGGTAAATATTAAACGGTCAATTTTCATTATTCCGAATTTCTCATAAATCTCCAGTAATTCGTGGGTACTGGTAGTAACGCTTAGTACCAGTACGGTTTCGTCGGGTTGGGCAGTACTAATAAATTCCCGCAGTTCCTCCATATGCTCCTCATTGAACGGACTGCGGCCGGCCGTATCTATAAAAATCACATCTTTATCTTTAAAGGCCAGTATAGCCTCGGCCAGATCAGCTGTATTAAATACCACTTTCAGAGGGACCCCGATAATTTCCGCATAAGTCCGCAGTTGTTCCGCCGCTGAAATACGGTAGGTGTCCAGAGTTATCATGGCTATCTGTTTGTTTTCCAGGAAAGTCAGATTAGCTGCTATTTTAGCAATGGTCGTGGTTTTGCCCACCCCGGTCGGTCCCACCAGCAGTACTACCTTTCCTTTTTTATCCGGTAACTCATAGTTTTTTTGAATATCCAGAATGTAATCCTGCAATGTTCGTATACATATTTCTTCCACCCAGGCCGGATCCGTATTTTTATGGGCGGGAAGTCTGGTTTCTACACTTGAGGCTATTTTCAGGGCAATCTGGCCGTCTACATTATTATCGATCAGGTGATGGTAAAAAGCCTGGATTTTATCGGAGATACCATGTATGGTGCCTACTTCAAACATTTTGGACTTAATATCGGCCATAATTTCTTTCATTTGCAGCATTTCCTGAACCAGTTCCGATGTTTTGGCCCCGGATATCGGTGCCGGTTCATCGGCTGATGGAAGGTTCTCCGGTACCGGCGGAGGAACACTGGGAACAACACGGCGCGACCGGTCTCTTTCCACCTGCAGGGACTCATCCATAGCTACGGTTATTTCAACCTGAGCCCGGGCAAAAAATCCCATGAATCCACCCTTTTTGATATGCCGGGTATGGAGTATAATAGCATCCTGTCCCATTTCTTTTTTAGCTTTCTTAATGGCTTCCTGGAAATCAGCCCCCACATATTTTTTAATTTTCATAAGCTACCATCCCCATAACTTCCACATTAATATCCGGTTCTATTTCATTGTAAGAAAGTACTACCAGATTGGGAATAAAACGGTCAACCAGCCGCTTAAAATATATCCTTAAGACCGGGGCGCATAGTATTACCATACTTAGACCCCGATGCTGCAGATTTTCATTCTGCGCTGCCACCTTGTCGATCATGTGTTGGGCAATATCCGGATCAAGGGCCAGATAGGAACCGAAATCACTCTGCTGCACTGAATCCCGTAATTTTTCTTCCAGAGAGGGGTCCAGCGTTATAACCTTTATCCGATTGTTTTCATCGGCATATTGCCGGCTGATACTGCGTTTTAAGGCCTGACGCACATATTCGGTAAGCACATCGGTATCTCTGGTCATCTTGGCATAATCGGCCAAGGTCTCCAGGATCGTAACCATGTCCCGGATCGATACCTGTTCCCGCAATAAATTAGCCAGTACCTTCTGGATATCACCCAGAGACATCAAATCGGGTATTAATTCATCTACTACGGCAGAGTTTTGCTCTTTGACGAAGTTAATAATGCTCTGGATTTCCTGCCTTCCCAGCAGCTCAAAGGCATGAGTTTTAATAACCGCGGTCAGATGAGTGGCTAATACTGAGGGCGGATCAACTACGGTATAGCCTTTTCCCTCGGCGCTATCCTTCTGGGCCGTATCTATCCAGCGGGCCGGCAGGTTGAAGGCTGGTTCCACCGTGTCCAGACCCGGCAGATCCGAATCGTTTTCTATCTCCGGACCAATAGCCAGATAATCATCCAGCATAAGCTCCCCGGAGGCTATTTCAATAGCTTTGATTTTAATGGCATAAGAATTGGGTTTTAACTGCATGTTATCCCGTATCCGTATAGGGGGGACAATAAATCCCAGTTCAACCGCACACTGCCGCCTGATCATGACAATGCGGTCCAAAAGGTCGCCTCCCTGTTCAGCATCCACCAGTGGAATCAAGCCATAGCCCAGTTCCATTTCCATCTTTTCCACCTGCAGCAGTTCCACTACATTTTCCGGCTTTTTAATGGCTTCGGCTTCCTGGATATCCTCGGTATCGGTTTCAGCCTCTTCTATTTCCACCTTGGCGCCCCGGGAAGTAAAGTATAACAATCCAAACAGGCCGGCCAATGAATACATGGGCAGCTTGGGCAGCCCGATGGTCCCGAATACAACTAATACCAGGGCAGCTATTCCCAGTGCTTTGGGATAATTAAATAACTGACTGGTAACTTCCCTGCCCAGACTATGCCGTGATGCGCTGCGGGTAACCACAATACCGGTCGCAGTCGAAATCAGCAAAGCCGGGATCTGGGTAACCAGTCCGTCACCCACGGTCAAGATGGTATAAATCTGCGTGGCATCAGCAAAGACCATGTCTTTTTGGACCATTCCTATAATCAAGCCGCCTACAATGTTGATGATTACAATAATTATGCCGGCAATGGCATCTCCTTTGACAAATTTGCTGGCACCATCCATAGCACCGTAAAAGTCGGCTCCCTGCTGAATTTTTTCCCTGCGCTGCCGGGCGGTTTCTTCATTTATTAAGCCGGCATTAAGATCGGCATCGATAGCCATCTGTTTACCCGGCATGGCATCAAGGGTAAATCTGGCCGCAACTTCCGATACCCTTTCAGCTCCTTTGGTAATAACGATAAACTGAATAACCACAATAATAAGAAATATAACCAGACCGACTACCGTGTTTCCCCCTACTACGAAAGAACCGAAGGAGGCAATCACTTGACCGGCGTCAGCATAAAGCAATATCAACCGGGTGGAACTGATGTTAAGCGACAGACGCAAAAGGGTCATGACCAGTAAAAGAGATGGAAAAACAGAAAACTCCAGCGGGTCGGTATTAAACATCGCCACCAGAAGAATTATGAGAGAAAAACTAATATTAAAGGTTAGCAGTACATCCAGGACAACCGGTTTCATGGGAACAATCATCATCATGATAATGCTTATGACAATTATCGCTATAAGCACATCACTATGTTCCAGTAATTTTTGATACCAGCCTCCTTTAGTCTCCACTATAGCGTCCTCCTACTGTTTGTTTGCTTACCAATCAAAGCGATACCTTTTTTTGTTTGTAGACAAAAGCCAATACTTCTGCTACGGCCTGATAAAGGTCCTCCGGGACCAAGTCCCCGATTTCCACCGAACTATATAACAGACGCGCCAAAGGTGGATTTTCGACGATACTCACCTCATGTTCGCGGGCTACTTCACGGATTTTCAAGGCCATAAAATCCTGCCCTTTGGCTACTACCTCCGGTGCCGACATACTTTTGGAATCGTATTTTAAGGCTACCGCGAAATGGGTCGGGTTGGTGATAACCACATCCGCCTTGGGCACTTCCGCCATCATCCGGCGCATAGCCACTTCCCTTTGAATCTGTCTTTGCCGGGATTTAATATACGGGTCGCCCTCAACCTGTTTATATTCCTGTTTTATATCATATTTACTCATTTTCAATGATTTTTCATATTCATACCACTGGTACAGGTAATCAATAATTCCTATAACTATGAAAACTATACCTACCTTTATCGCCATTTCCAAAATAACCCCTGAAATGGCGACAATAATCTCCCCCGGCTCCATATCTACAAAACGCGGGAAGATAAAAAGATTCTTACGAATTACGGAATACACGATATATCCTGTTACCGTAACCTTGAGTACTGATTTAAGCAGTTCTACCAGAGCCCGCCGGGAGAAAATTCGCTTAAAACCCTCCAGCGGGTTGAGGCGTTCCAATTTGGGAATCAATGTCTCGCCGCTAAATATAAAACCTACCTGAAAATAAGTTATTAAGAGGGCGGCTATAAATGTGGCCCCCAGTACCGGCAACAAAACTTTAGCCATCAGCAGTATGGTTTCATTTATAAGCATACAGGCATATTCATTGGTAAAATCAGTAAGGCCGCGATTCAGCAGGTAAAGCCGGGTAAAGTCCTGCAGTTGCTTGCTCATATAAGGAAAAGTAGCAAAAATAGTTGCTGTGCCCACCAACAAAATAACGGCTGAATTAAGGTCGACACTCTTAAAAACCTGACCTTTTTTACGCGCCTCTTCACGCCGGCGCGGTGTCGCTGCTTCGGTCTTTTCGCCGGTGCTGCCGTCATCAGCAAAAAGCTGAAGATCTATTAAATATGGCTTTATTTCAATATCATCCAGGTCATTCATCCGGTCACAACCCCAATGCCAGAATTATCTCATCGAGGTAGCCAAAAAACTGCTCAAAAAGAACCCCCATAAACCAAATATATACCGGCAACATTAGCACCAGGGCAATCAGTCCCATAAAAATCTTCAGAGGTATACCCACCACAAAAACATTCATCTGTGGAACCGTTCGAGCTACAAAGCCCATGGCTATGTCGGTAGTCAGAATCGCAATAACTACAGGAGCGGAAATTTTTATGGCTATAACAAACATGTAGACCGTAATCTTAACCAGCAAATCCATAAAATCGCTGCTGAAATGGGCCCCCAGGACCGGTACGGCCTGATAGCTCTGCACCACCGCCTGTATCAAAAAATGATGGCCGTTGATAGATAAGTAAATCACCAGGGCCAGCAGATTATTAAAATTCCCCATCAAAGGAATCTGGGTACCTGACATGGGATCGACCACATTAACTATGGCAAACCCCATTTGCATGTCCATAATTTGCCCGGCCAGCTGAATGGCAGCAAAACAAACATAAGCCACAAATCCAATTACATAACCTATTGCGATTTCTAAAACCAGCGCAGCTATGAAATAGGCCGGGGATGTTAGCTGAACTGCGTAATTTACCGGTACATAATAAGCCATCGCAGCCGACAAAATTATTATGACCAGTATTTTTATACGTGCCGGCAGCTGACGGTTGGCAAAGACCGGCGCACTTAAGAATAAACCTGTCATTCGGCCAAAGACCATAAAAAAACTTTCCAGGTTAAAGGGCAGCACCATATCTACCTACCCTCACAATGATAACAATTGAGGTATACTGGCATATAAGCGGTAAGTAAAAGAGGTCAGGATATTTAACATCCATGGCCCCAGCAATACTATCATTAGTAAAGCTATAATAATCTTGGGTACAAATACCAGCGTCATTTCCTGCACCTGGGTGGTTGCCTGCAATATACTTATCAAAAGGCCTATGAGCAAAGTCGCTCCCAAAATCGGCGCCGAAACCAACAAAACCGTCATGACCGCTTCGTTGGCTATGCTTAAAATAGCATCTTCAAACAATTAGTCTCCGCCTTTCTTATCCGAAACTGGCTATTAGCGACTGAATAACCAGATTCCAGCCATCTACCAGTACGAATAACAAGATTTTAAATGGCAGTGATATCATCATAGGCGGCAGCATCATCATTCCCATCGACATAAGAGCACTGGCCACCACCATATCAATTACCAGGAAAGGGATAAATATAATAAACCCGATTTGAAAAGCGGTTTTCAGTTCGCTTATTACAAATGCGGGGATAAGCACATAATTAGGTATATCATTAAAATTGTGGGGCCTTTCTATATGTGACATCTTTACAAACAGGGCCAGGTCTTTTTCCCGGGTCTGCTCCAGCATAAACGCCCGCAGCGGTTTCATGCCGGTGGAGTAGGCCTGCTGTTGAGTAATCTTACCTTTCATATAGGGCTGGAGGGCATCCCGGTTAATTTCCTGAAAGGTAGGCGCCATGACAAAAAAAGTCAGAAAAAGAGCTAATCCAATAAGTATTTGATTGGGCGGCATCTGCTGGGTCGCCAGTGAACTGCGTATAAACGACAGCACTACAATTATCCGGGTAAAGGATGTTAACAGTATTAATATGGCCGGGGCCAGAGTTAATACGGTCAGGAGTATGATTAATTGCAAAGTCGCAGAAATATCCTGCGGTTTATCCTGGCTTCCCCCTACCTGCAGGTTCACATTGGGCAACTGCAGCGGATCGGCTGAAACCGGTCCAGGCAGCAGTAAAATGATTAGGCCTGTGACTATAAGCAAGCAGACTACTACAGGTATGATTGGCAGTTTATTTGTCTTCACCATTTTCTTTGTTTACCTTCCCCGACAATAACCCCTTACCGGAAATATGATTCAGTTTATTGGACTGCTCAGTCATTAGAGCATGAAAATCTTTTATCCGCGCTGAAGGAGATGATTTTTTATGAATTAAATCTTCGATTTTTTTGGAAAAGCTTGTTGCCACATCCGGGCTTTCCAATTGACTATAGTTTCCCTCGCTTATTTCTTTTAAAATTTGCGGGTTGTCCACCTCAAAGAGGAGATTTATATTGTTATCTGTGATCCCAATGGCATACAGTTTGCCCGCTACTTCACATAAGACCAGGCCCCGGTTCTGGCCCAGCATTATTTCATCCACCGTATGCAGCCACGTACCCTGCATCCTGGTACCGGCTTTTTTACCAAACAGGCGCACGATCGACCAGGCGGCTCCCACGATAACTCCCAGCACCAGCACCATTTTGGCAAAATCCCACACTATGCTGTGCCCGGCTTGAGTTGGCGGTTGCTGGTTCATTGCCTGATTAAATTTATCCATATCGGTTGCCGCTGCAGTTGAAGCAAAGGCCAACAGGATAACTATGGTCAGCAAAATAATGAATTGTTTACGATGCAACCCGTTCATGAATTTCCTCAATCAATCAGTCCAGAGCTTTGCTGACCGCTTCCAGTACCCTCTCCGGCTGGAACGGCTTAACGATAAAGTCTTTGGCCCCGGCCTGAATGGCATCGATAACCATGGCCTGCTGTCCCATAGCACTGCACATTATTACTTTGGCGGTACTATCAATAGAGGTTATTTCTTTAACTGCGGCTATTCCATCCATTTCCGGCATGGTTATATCCATAGTTACCAGGTCGGGCTTTAGATCGCGGTACTTTTCAATAGCTACCGCCCCATTTTCGGCTTCGCCCACCACTTCATACCCGTTTTTGCTCAGGATGTCTTTAACCATCATCCTCATAAAAGCAGCATCATCCACTACCAGAATTGTCTTTCCCATTGTTAACCTCCTATACTGTTATTGTAATTTATTCATTCTGTCCATAGGACTGATTATGGCCGTTATTCTTATACCATAGTTTTCATCAATGACTACGACCTCGCCTTTGGCGACCAGTTTACCATTAACCATTAAGTCTACCGGTTCCCCTGCCATTTTATCAAGCTGTATAATCGAACCCTGGTTTAGCTCCAATACTTCTTTGATGGTTTTCTGGGTTTTTCCCAGTTCTACCGAAACATCAAGCGGTACATCCATAATAAGTCCGATATTCTGAGGCATAATGGCCCCGGCACTATTATTCAGGGTGGCAAATTGAACCGGCTGAACGGCATACTTTTCACCCTTCTTAACCCCGGAAGGTATATCACTGTAGTTAGTCTGATCCCACTGCGGATGGGACTCAACCGGTGTCACCGGTGCCGCCGGTGCCGGTGGAATGTATGACTGTGGCGAAGCTGGGGGTTGAACCGGCTCCGGCTGACTTGGTTCGGTGAACGATTCCAGGGTGGCTTCCTCCGCGGTATTGCCCATTAAATTATCTATCATGCTTCTGACCGCTTCCACAGGGATTATCTGCATGATTTCACTGTTGACCAGATTTTCAATTTCCATTTTAAATTTTATCTGCACCAGATCATCGAAATCGGTCGACACGTTTAATGAGCTTTTACCCAGATCAACCAGGGTAAGCTCCGGCGGCGCAATGTCTATGCGCTGGTTAAACATGGAGGAAAGACTGGTAGTAGCCGAACCCATCATCTGATTCATAGCTTCACCGACCGCGCTCAATGTTATCTCATCCATGGTCAAATCGCCGCTTTTACCGTCACCACCCATCATTAGATTGGCTATAATATTGGCATCCTGTTCTTTCATTACCAGTACATTGGTACCACTTAACCCCTGCGTATATTTTACTTCGATCACTACATAAGGCAAGGGATAATCCGATTGCAGCTTTTGCCGGCTGGTCACCGAAACAGTAGGTGTAGTGATGGACACCTTTCGGCGCAATAAAGTCGACAAAGTAGTAGCAGATGTTCCCATGCCTATATTGCCTATTTCCCCCAGGGCATCTTTTTCAAAATCACTTATCTCAAATTTGGGCTGTGCTGCTGTCTCAGGTACCGGTGTTTCAGGTGCTGACTGCGAATCGGCCGTGCCGTTTAACAGTGCATCTATTTCTTCCTGAGATAGAATTCCATCATTCATTTGCATTATCCTCCTCTACCGCCCGGGTCACCTGAATTGCCATTTTATTTCTATGTACACCCGGTTTACCGAGAAATTTGGTTCGCTGTCCGATTTGGACTTCCAGATCATCCCGGAAATTCTTATTCAGGGGTATGACATCCCCCACTGATAATTCAAGCAAATCTTTTACCGTTATCTGAGTTTGTCCCAGTACAACTTTTAGCGGAACAAGCGAAGTCTGCAATTTGGCTTTAATAGCCGTTATATTTTCGGGAGACACTTTTTGATTAGAAGATGAATAATAGTAATGCACACTTAATTTGTTCATTATAGGTTCCAGAACCAGAAAAGGTATACATATATTGATCATTCCCAGCACATCACCCAGTTTCGTTTCCAATGATACTATCATCATTACTTCGCTCGGTGAAACCAGTTGAGTAAACTGAGGATTGGTTTCTATTCTCTCCAGCGCAGGCTCAAGTTCAATAATGCCTCCCCACGGCTCTTTGAGATAATCAAGCATCCGCTGGCCAATACGTTCCATAACAGTCTGTTCTATTTCGGTCAGACCTCTGACCCGGGTCGGGGTTAGTCCCGGTCCTCCCAACAACCGATCCAATATGGCAAAACCAAGGTTAGGATTTATCTCCATGATGGAATTGCCCTCCAGGGGATAAAGTGAAAAAACATTTAATATGGTTGGATTCGGAATGGAACGAATGAATTCTTCATAAGTAAGCTGTTCCACCGATAATACTTCTATCTGCACGGGTGAACGCAGCTGGGCCGACAGAAACGTCCCCAGCGACCGGGAAAAATTCTCATAAATAACCTGCAAGGTATGAATCTGGTCTTTGGAGAACTTATTAGGCCGACGAAAATCATAAACCTTAACTTTTTTCTTGGTCTGCTCCTGTTTAAGTTCGTCCGCATCTACAGAACCACTGCTTAAGGCTGATAAAAGGGCATCTATTTCATTTTGAGACAGGACTTCGCTCATTATAATCCTCCTTTTAAGAGGCTATAACTATTGCATGATAAAGTTCGTAAAATAAACATTGGTTATTACACTTGCTCCAATCTTGCTATTCAGGTCTTTTTTAATCTCAGCCTTAAGATTGCTACGATTATGCACATCCAGGTCAGCTACTGTCTGCGAGGATAATATGTATTGGATGCTGTCCTTGATGATAGGCATATACTGGTCTATGGAGTCTTTCACTTTCTTATCGGAAACCTGTACGAATACTTCCACCTTAAGATACCTGGTTCCTGCTACATCATTAACATTGGTGGTAAATTCTCCTACCGATATTAAATCACCGGTAGCCATAACCTTTACTTCTTTTTCCTTTTGGGGCATCAGCGGAGCCATCACGCTCTTCATCAGGAAGTAAGTTGAGCCCATCGCCACTAGAAATATTATTAATCCCGCTAATAATATGCGAAAATCAAAACCTGAGCTAGATTTAATCTCCGGACTCGCTTTTTCATTTTCTTTTTCCTTCTCTTTTTCTTTTTCCCGCCGGGCCACCATGATTCCCCCTTTAATTATCTTTTTAAACCGGTATGTATTTGTTTTTGAAACCTGATAATTTCATCCCTGATACGCTTGACTGATTCCACTACTACGATTTTCTTGCCTGTAGTCAGGGTTATGATGGTATCCGGGGTTTCTTCCATAAACTCGATCAGATCACTATTAAGCATAATTTTTTCGCCGTTAAGGCGGGTCAAATTTATCATAGCAACTCCTCTGTCTTCACCCCGACATTCCATATATTCCGGGTTGTTTTTTACCTTTTCCACCGACCCATGTCCCGAGTACACAACCACTAGCGGCAGATTATGCCGGGTTGGGGTATTAAGAACGCTTGCACCCCGGACTTACATTAGTATATAGCCAATATTATAGCTGCATTGCTATTTTGGTTATCGAAGTTATGGGCGAACCATGTAGAATCGCCTTTACGGTGCTGCGCTAATCTTAACACCCCACCCCTGCAATTATTACTTATGGTTGCGGAGTCTTTTTCAGTGTTTAAAGTTTAAAATTCAGTGTCATTCATAATATTCAGCGTCTTCAGGGCCGGGTGTTTACGTGTTATGCTCTACACCGGCCTGAAGGGCTATCGCC
>DHSK01000119.1:54304-60626 GCA_002408445.1 Syntrophomonas sp. UBA5288 | reverse complement strand
CCGGCCTGAAGGGCTATCGCCCTGTAGGCCGGCCTACGGTTTTCGTATTAACGTTTCAGATTGACCAGTTCCTGCAACATCTCGTCTGAGGTGGTTATTATCCGGGAATTGGCCTGAAAACCTCTCTGGGTAACTATCATATCGGTAAACTCTTCCGACAGGTCCACATTGGACATCTCCAGACTGCCTGGTATTATGGCTCCCATCCCCTGTTCGCCCGGTGCGCCAATACGTGCGTCGCCGGAGTTGTTGGAGACCTGGAACATACTGCCGCCACACTGTAATAATCCGCCCGGATTCTGAAAATTGGCTATGGCCACCCGGGCCAGGTTCCTTACCACTCCATTGGAATAGCCGCCTTTAATTACTCCATCAGTCCCTACCGTGTAACTGGTCAAGTCCCCCTGGGTATAGCCATCCTGCGTTTCGGCCCAGGCCGTGGATTTATTGTTGTATTGGGTCAATTGGCTCAAATCGATATTAACGTCCATATTGTCTGCCCCATAAGCAGACCGGTTTATTAAAAGATTTACATTTTTTATACTGCTGGGATCGAGTTTACCTTCGGTAGTAAATTTAATATTACTAGTTCCATCCAGCGCCCCAATTCGAATAGTGGGCTGGCCCGCCCCAAAAGCTGTTCCGAATCCTGTACCGGCCGGGAAATCGGGGTCCAGGGAAATATCGCAAAACCACTGACTCTGGTCATAAGTGCTAGGATCACTTGTGGACACGTTGGTGCCGGCCTTGAAAAACCGAAAATAGACGGTCATTTTGTTGCCCAGGGAATCATATATATCTTTGGATGTAACTACCGCCTTAGTATTGTCCGGAACATCGGTTGCCGGATCTATTGCCTTTAATACCGGCGGGTCATCCGTAGTGTAAAATTGATTTATCTCTATATCGGAATCCAGATTTCCGGTAAATTCCATGGAGGTAGTCGCTCTGGGGGCAACCGTTTTGTAAGTCGATATATCGATCGGAACGGTGGCGCCGGTAGTTTCTATAGCCCAATCCCCGGTAGCATCAAGCTTATTATTATTGGCCATCCAGCCTTTGACCCGGTACCCATTGGAGGTACTATACAGGTTGCCGTTCACATCGAAGTCAAAGTTTCCGGCTCGGGTATAATATTCTTCATCCCCGTTGGCAACTATAAAGTAACCGTTCCCGTCTACTGCCATATCAGTCAGCTTGTTGGTAGTAGTGGGGGGAGCCGGGGTATGGATCTGATCTATGCTGGCCAAGGTCATTCCCAAGCCGACCCCCATGGGGTTGGTACCTCCACGGGCATCGGTCGGCCGCGAGGCGCCTCTTATAGTCTGATATAAGGCATCCTTAAATACCACCCGGCTTTTTTTATAGCCGGCCGTATTTACGTTGGCGATATTATTACCTATTACATCCATTCTGGTCTGATGGTTTCTTAAACCTGAGACAGCAGAATACATTGAACGCATCATCTGCTATATGACCTCCTTAAATTTGTTGGAAGTGCTTCCTTCATTCCGCACCTCAGGGCTTCCTCTTAGAGGTCCGGCCCTATACAATTACGGCACTGTCGATATTGGTGAATACATTGTCTTTCAAGCTGTCACCATCAACCGCAGTTATGACGGTATTATTCTTTACACTTACTAGCAGGGCCAGATCACTCATGAGAATGAGGGAATCACGGGCACCTTTTTCTCTGGCCTTGCCTACTGCGTCCTCTATTTTGTTCATCTCAGCAGCAGAAAGGTTAATATTCCTGGATTTTAACCGTTGCTGGGCATGATTGGAAAATATAAGCTCACCCTGCAGCTTTTTATCCAGTATTTGACCAAAATCTGTACCTGCCGGTTTATTAGCCCGGGCCGGCTGGTTCTGCCGAAGCGGGGTTGAGACCGGTTGCGGAAAAAATATTTTGTCTGTCATGCACCATCACCTGTTTCAGGTGTCATCTTGTCGGTAAGGGTTTTCAATTGGTCCAAAATCTCCTGCAAGACTGTATCATTAGTACTGCCTGCATTTTTTACACCCAGTATACTGTAAATACTTATGGCTTTATCTCCAATAACACAATAAGGGGTTCCCTTATCAAGAATCACTGAATCTACCTTGCCCTCAACTGCCTCGTATTCGTCATTCAGGTAAGTGACCTCGTGCCCTATCATGGCCGTGGCCTGTTGCAGCTGAATGCCGGGAAGCAAATCGTATTGCATGCTGTTGGACAGGTTTTCAAATCCGGTATTCAAGTTTTTCATCTGTTCCAGGGAACTGAAAGTAGCCATCTGGGCTATAAAATCCTTATCACTCATAGGTTCCAAGGGGTTTTGATACTTTAACTCGGTAATAAGCAATTTTAGAAAATCATCTTTGTCCAGTGTGTCTTTTTTTTCGCTGGTTGTTTTTTGTTCGGTGCTGTTTTGCAGCCATGGTACTTTTTCATATTGCACTGCGGTAGTATCCACCACCAATCACCTCCTAGATTAGATAATTGATCTGTCCGTCTCCTATCCCATAATTAGCGCTTTCCTCGATTGACTCGGACAAGTTCTGCATTTCCGGCGCTGCGTAACCATTTTCCTGGTAGGAATGACGGTTTTGCCCCTGCTGTTCTGACCAGAGGGGATAACGATTACTATCGGAGTCATTAAAACTACCCCCGCCATCATTGAACAGTTGAACACTAACTTCAGTTTTTTCAACTTTCATGCCATTAGCTTCCAGGTTCTGACGCAGGGAATTCAGATTAGCCTCCAGGACCTGTTTTACATGCTGGTTTTCCGTAATGATTCGAGTTACAACAGCACCTTCTTCTATGGTTACTTTTATCAGCATTTTGCCTAGAAACTCCGGTTTCAACTGCATCTTCATTTCGGATATATCCGACTTGAGCATAACCTCGGCCTTTTTAACTATTTGCTGGATAAGGTCTTTGGCATCTACCGGTTCTTTAGGCGGAAGTTCCGCTACTTTGGAATTTTCCACCTTGACCTGGGTACTATCAATCTGGCCCGTCAACCAATGGAAGCGGGACGAATCCTTTCCCTGCTCGGACTGGCCGCTGCTCTGACCGGTTTTCTCCCCGCCGCTCCCGCTATCGGCTTTTCCTGACCGGATATGGTTTTCCATGGTCATTATCTCTTTTACATTGGTCGTTGTCTTAATTTCTGATTGTTCCCCGGGCTGATTGCTGTTAATGGGAACCGGGTTCGCTTCTGCACCCGCGGCCGGCCTGACACTTTTCCCCGGCTCAGGCAATGTTTTCGTAATCGGGGCCTGTTCCGGCTCAGGTTGGTCAGTTTTTACAGCGTTTTCCGCCAGGTTGTGATTGGCTTTCAAATCAATCCCGGGTTCATTGGCAGTTAAAGGTTTAACCGTGGAATGGTTATTATTCTCAACGATTTTACTATTCCGGTTATCTGCCTGCACTGATGAACCTGCATCCTGGGGTTGGTCTGAAGCCGTTTTAAGTACTGACGCCATGGTCTCAGGTCCGGAGCCTTCCGCCGGCTGGTCCAACGATGCCGCACTTGCCGCAGGTTCTAATGGTTCGCCCGCCGGTACCGCCTTGGTGTCATTCTGGACTGCCCCGGCCACGGCAAGAGCGACCTCAATGATGGCCGGCTGGTTTGCTGCTTCCGGTTCAGTTTCTTTACCCGGCAGTTTCTCCTCTACCTCCGGGGTTTCTGGTCTTAAGCCAGAGGTTGAAGCATCTTTGATCTTATTTTCCGGAGACTGTTCCTGAGCCTGGGTCCCGGCTTCAACCTGAGCAGTTTTCCGGTTTTTGCCTTTGTCACTCACTTCCTGCGAGTCCTGCTTTTTAACCGCCCGGTCCAGACTTTGAGCAAATTGTTTTTTCCCCGGATCTTTGCTAACCGCCTGGTTAACTCTGCTTTTTCTGCCCACCAGAGAAGCAGGCGATCGTTCCAGCAATACTGGAATCGGATTTGTCACTTGCTCACCTCCTTTCACAAAATATTATTATATAGTAATCACATCATCCCACTTCAGTCAGGATAAGTGAATTACTCAGGTTTAGGGAGTTGTGACCAGCATTTGCCGGGCAATCCCGGCTGCCTTGTTTTTATCCATTTTCTGCAATATTTCAGCAGCGGTTCCCTTATCAAGCGCGGTTAATATGCCTATGATATCCGTGTCATCCATTTTGGCTAATATTTCGGCCGCATCCTGAGTCTTCATTTCCGCAAAATAGGAAGCCATGTCTTTGTAGATATCACCGCTACCCTGGCCTTCTCCACTTTTGTTTATAAGCTGTTCGTTTAAATCAGCGATATTTTCTTTATAATTGCTTTCCGCCTGTTCATACATTTTTTCGCGCTTTTCCAGATCCTTTATTTTTCTATTTAAATCAGCTATTTTTTTATCTCTGGTTTTTAAATCCCTGGTTAAGTTATCGATTTCTATTTCGTTTTTCTCTAGTTCTGTTAAAGGTTTTTCATCCGAGGGCAAATACCGGCTTATAGCCGGAACCGCCTGCACAAACGACGGCGCCTTGATTATATCCAGATACATCAGTAGAAAAAACGCTGCCATAATGATAATTAATATCAACATAATTAATATTGTCGCCTTGAAAAAAGTTTTCATTTTCAATCCCATCCACCCATCACAGCTTCTGTCGGTAATACCTGGTTATGGCTATTTCATCAATCAGTTTCTGCTCTTCCCGGTTACATTCTTCGCAATATAACAACCATTCTTTTTCACGCAGTTTCGTTAAAGTACGGGTTTCCTTGACTCGTTCCAAAAGCAGACTTCGGGCTTTTTCCACTTCTTGCTCCGCCGCCTGTAATTCTGCGCTTATATGGTCAATAAGCTCTCTTATTACGGGAACATAATTTATTATGATCAATAATTTTTCCAAAGGCAGGTTCTCTTTAACTGAGTCACGTATATTTTGTTCCATTTGCTTAAGCTGCCCTTCGGCCCTTTCCAGTTTTAACTGCAGATTATCCCGCTGGCGGATTAGAGCCAGCATTTCTTCCCGGGCCATTTGTTCCCGCCGCTCAGCTATATCAAGACTGGTCTGCAGACGGAAATGAAAAGCTTTCATTAATTATTTACACCTGCCTCCGGTTCGCTAAGCCTTGGCAATGGCATTTTGCATTCCCTGCAAGGTAGCCTCATAGGGTGCTTTTTCGTAAATACCCTGCCGCAAGAAATCCTGGCACTGGTCTATTCGGGCTATGGCCTCGTCTATACGCGGATTGGAACCTTTTTTATAAGCCCCGATATCAATTAAGTCCCGGGCTTCTTCATAAGTTGATAAAAGGGAACGGAAACGGTTAGCGTCATTCATATGACTCCCCGGAACTATGTCGATCATTACCCGGCTTATACTGTGCAGAACATCAATGGCGGGGTAAATATTAGCCTGCGCCATATTGCGGCTCAGTACAATATGCCCGTCCACTATTCCCCTGACCGCATCGGTAATCGGTTCATTCATGTCGTCGCCTTCTACCAGCACCGTATAAAGGCCGGTAATAGTACCATGTGAAGATGTCCCGGCTCGTTCCAAAAGGCGCGGCAAGAGGGCAAAAACCGAGGGGGTAAAACCTCTGGTAGCCGGAGGTTCACCTATAGCCAATCCTACTTCCCGCTGGGCCAGGGCAAAGCGGGTAAGGGAATCCATCAACAGCAGTACATCCAAACCCTGGTCTCTGAAATATTCGGCAATACTGGTGGCTACAAATGCCCCTTTAAGTCGGATTAAAGCCGGTTGGTCTGAGGTGGCAACTACCACCACGGACCGGGCCAAACCTTCCTCTCCCAAATCTTTTTCAATAAACTCGCGTACTTCACGTCCTCTTTCCCCTATCAGGGCTATCACATTTATATCAGCCGTGGTGTTCCGGGCAATCATACCCATAAGGGTGCTTTTGCCTACGCCACTTCCGGCAAATATGCCCATACGCTGCCCTTTGCCAATGGTATTGAGACCGTCAATGGCTCTTACCCCCACCGGCAAGACCTCGGTTATGCGCTGGCGTTCCAGGGGGTTGGGCGGCTGGTTCATAACCGGGTAGGTATTGCTTAATTTCATCCGCCCCTGGTCGTCTATGGGTTGTCCCAGACCGTCAAGAACACGCCCCTTTAACTCCAGTCCCACTTTTACTCTCAGGGTGGTGCCGGTCGCGTTCATTTCACTCCCTGGTCCTATCCCTTCAAGATTTCCCAAGGGCATCAGCAAGGTGCGGTTATTCTTAAAACCAACTACTTCACACGGTACATATTCTTTGTCACCGCGATTAGTTTTTACATAACATAGTTCCCCCAGACTGACTTTCGGTCCGGCTGCTTCCATGGT
>DHSK01000119.1:0-53921 GCA_002408445.1 Syntrophomonas sp. UBA5288 | reverse complement strand
TAGCAGCCAGCAGGTTTTCCAGGTCATGCGGGTTAACATAAACCGTAATATTTTCAGGTTTATCAAGGAAATCAATGGCTTCCCGGACAATGTTTATAATAACCTGAGGATTGGTGGCAATCTCGCCGGCTATTACCTTTTTGCTGATAGCCATCACCAGTTGAAATATATCCCTTTCCATGGAGTTAATAGTTTTAAGTTTGGTTTGCCGGGCCTTCTCTATGATGGCCTGGCTCTGTTCCAAAGCTGCCTGGCGATCAGCCTCGATTTCCTCTTGCGCTTGTTTTAGACCTTCCCGGTAGCCTTCTTCCTTAGCCTGGGCCCGAATAGAAGCTGCTTCTTCATAAACCTTGACCCTAAGGACGGAAGACTCTTCCTGGGCATCATTGATTATGCTCTTGGCATCAGCCCGCGCTTTTTCCAGCAATTCCAATACCATGTTTTCAGTTTCATTTAAAATAACGCTGCTCTCCTGTTTTAGCTCTTCCAATTTTTCTTTTTCCAACTGCAACGGATCAAAGGGAGTAATTGCATCTGCTGTTTCCGGGGCTTCGACTGCACCAGGAAACGCATCCAGCCTTTTGGGTGCTTCTGCCTTAACCTGGTGGCTTTTTATTATTCTAGACAACTACTTCATCCCCTCCGCCCCGGGCCACTACGATTTCGCCGCTATCTTCCAGCTTGCGGATGATATTCACTATACGCTGCTGAGCTTCTTCTACGTCACGTAAGCGTACCGGTCCCATAAACTCTATATCTTCTCTTAACATATCCGACGCCCTTTGTGACATATTGGTGAATATCTTCTGTGATACTTCGGTACTGGCACCCTTTAAGGCGAGGGCCAGATCCTGCGATTCAACCTCACGTAATACCCTTTGGACCGAGCGGTCATCAATAATAACAATATCTTCAAAGACAAACATAAGTTTCTTTATTTCTTCTGCCAGTTCCGGGTCCTGTACTTCCAGTGCTTCCATTATGGTCTTTTCTGTACCCCGGTCCACCCGATTGATAATTTCCACCACCGATTTTATACCACCGGCATTGGTTAGTTCCTGAGGTGCTATGGAAGACAGCTTTCTTTCCAGGACTCGTTCTACCTCCTTGATAACGTCAGGTGAAGTGGTATCCATTATGGCTATGCGTTTGGCTACTTCCGACTGCCTTTCGGGCGGTAAGGCCGACAGTATGGTCGATGCTTTCTCCGGCTCCAGATATGCCAGAATTAACGCTATGGTCTGAGGATGTTCAGACTGAATAAAATTTAAAAGTTGCTGGGGTTCGGTTTTACGCATGAAATCAAACGGTCTTACCTGCAAAGATGCAGATATCCGGCCGATTATCTCCACGGTTTTGTCTTCCCCGTACGCCCTTTCCAGAACTTCACGGGCATAAGCTATACCTCCCTGGCCAATGTATTGGCTGGCCAGGGCCATTTCGTAGAACTCACGAAAAATATCGTCTATTTTATCTTTGTTGACCTGACGTACGTTGGCAATTTCCAAGGTTAATTGTTCTATCTCTTCATCGTTGAGATGTTTAAACAATTGCGCCGACTTTTCCGGTCCTAAATAGATCAGAAAGCTGGCTGCTTTTTGCCTGCCGCTGAGCGGTTTTTTAGTAGTCAACTATATCACCTCGCATCTTCCATCAGCCAGGTTTTGACTACCTGAGCTGCACTGGCAGGATCTTCATCTATGAGTTTATCGATTTCCTGTTTTATCTTTTCCCGTTCTTTTTCTTCGGGGGTTAGATTCCGGTCAATCAGATCCTCAATTTTGATTTCATCTTCAACCAGGGTATCAAAGCCTTCTTCCAAGTCTTCTTCCGGCTTTTTCCTGGTCAAGCGCCACGCTGCCAGAATTACAATAAGGGAGACCAGCGCCAGCACCCACGGTACCCATGGCATTTTAGCAAAAATGCCGGAGGCTTTGGGTTCAGGTTCAGCTTGGGTATAGAAGTCCATAAAAGCTACGGAAATATTATCTTTAAGGCTAACATTTTCATCCGGCCGGTTCTCCCGCAAGCCACAGGCGGTGGCAACGATATTTCTTATTTTTTCAGAGCGGGATTCCTCCGTATCCCCCAGATTCATCTTCCCTACTTTCGCATTATTAACAAGTACTGATACAGTTAAATAATCATATTTTACATCGCCCTGGGAAAATTTAGTGGTAGTCTGGGTTTCATTTATCTCATAATTCCTGGTTTTGCTGCTTTTGTCATAAGAAGAATTGCCGGCCGGCGGATTGACCTCGGTGTATTGTGGTACATTGGTATCTGTCCCGGGTACTCCCTCTTGCTGGGCGGCCTGATTGGTTCCGGATTCTGCAGTTAGCTGTTCACTGCGCACAAAAGTCCCGTCAGGATCGTGGGTGTATTTTTTGTCTACCTGATCGGCATCATTAAAATTTAATTCGACATTTACCCGTACCACCGAATTGCCCTTACCCAGGGTTTCGTCCAGCATGCTTTGAATAGCCAGCTGTTTTTCTTTCTCGTACTCTTTTTTCATAGCCATTTGTTGTTTAACCAGATCAGTGGAACTGCCGTCGCCCTCCGGCAGATTATCGGAGATGAGATCACCGTTTTGATCGACAATACTATATTTTGGGGATCCAGGTTTTCCACGCTGTTGGCTACCAGATGGACGATACCTTTTACTTCCTGCGGGGTAAGAGTCTCATTGTCCTTGGTAGTAATAGCGATGGAAGCACTGGGTTGCTCTTCTTTGTCAGAATATAAAGATGGTTCCGGCAAAACCAGATGGACCCGGGCGGCTTTGATTTTTCCCAGGCTCTGGATAGTCCTGGCCAATTCACCCTGTAAAGCCTCCTGATATTTAACCTTCTTATCACTTTGGGTCTCGGCAAAATTGTTTTGCTGGAATAATTCGAAACCGGCCTGTCCCTGAGGCAGATTTTCTCCGGCCATCTTTAAACGGGTCTGGTATTTAACTTCAGACGGAACCAGAATGGTTGCACCATTTTCCTCCAGCTTGTATGGGGTTTTATTTTCATTTAACTGGTCAACAATCGCCGCAGCATCTTTTTCGCTTAAGTCATTATAAAGGACCTCATATTGAACCTGCCTGGAATTAAAGGCCAGTACTGCCACAGCTATTACTATCATTAGGGCTGCTCCGCCAAAAAGCACCTTTTGGTTTAAACTAAGCCGGGACCAGATGTCTCGTGCGCGACTGCCGAGTTGTCGAAAATTATTGAGCAATTTATCCATTTATTAACTCCCCACGAATAATAACTAAATTAGCCGACCATGGCTGCATGCCACAACCACTTATGAAAATAAGTATAAGAATAGGTTATGCCGGGTTGAGGTATTAAGAACTCTTGCACCCCGGACGCTAACCTTAACACCCCACCCCTGCATTTGTTCCCCTCTTATACTCTGTGTGGTTGTCATTATTAGGTTCTGTGTTAATCATAATTAATCTGTGTCCTTCTGTGTTGAATTTTCAAATTACATCTGTATACGCATTATCTCCTGATAAGCTTCTACGATCTTATTACGGATTTCTATGGTAAGTTCTAAGGCCAGATTAGCTTTTTCATAGGCAATCATCGTATTGTGCAGATAGCTTTCATCACCCATTGCCAGTCTTTCGGCACTAATGGCTGCTTGTTGCTGCAGATCATTGACTTCGTTCAATGCCTTGTTTAAATATTCACTGAAACTAATGTTCTGATCATCCGTATTCTCAACGCCTTCTGCCTTTTTTGTGGTGGAAAGCGGTGAAATATCCGCAATAGAATCCAACCTCATCTCCAACCCCCCTATCTGCCAATTTCCAATGCTCGTGCGGCCATGCTTTTGGTTCCTTCAATCACCTTGGCATTAGCCTCATAAGCACGGGTTGAACTTATCATGTTTATCATTTCTTCCACAATATTTACATTCGGGTAATTTACATAACCCTGTGCATCCGCGTCGGGGTGGGATGGGTCATATACTCTTCGATAAGGTGATTCAGCATCACTAATTTCACGAATTTCTTTTACTCTGACCCCTGACCCGGTAGCTTGCATCTGTGCTTCAAGTATATTGTTAAAGCTGGCTTTTTCACCCGACCGCGCTTCAAAAACCACTACCTGCCTGTGATAAGGCCCGGTCCCGTTTGCTACCCGGGTAGTTTCCGCATTGGCCATGTTATTGGCAATAGTATCCATCCGCAAACGCTGGGCGGTTAAGCCTGATGCACTTATATCAATGGTGCTTAAAAAACTCAAGATTTACCTCCTCCCTGTAATCGCAATACGCAGCAATTTTAATTCATTGCTCATACTCTGTCCCAGAAAATCATACAAAACTATATTTTTGGCCATCTTGGCCGATTCCACATCAATATCCACGTTGTTTTCATCATTGCGATAGCTAAGGTCATCCATCTTTTTGATTTCTGGTTCCAATTGCGCATTGTTATCCTGTGCTTGTATATGGCGATCATCGGTCAGGTTGAGTTTACTATTATTGCCTGCCATAGCGTTCCTGATTTTGTCTTCAAAAATCACTTCTTTGCGTTTGAACCCGGGTGTATTAACATTAGCAATATTATCAGCCAATACCTCATTACGCAGACTGGCAACATCCAAACTTTTTTGAAGTAGCATCTGAGTCCCAGAATTTAGTAATTTGTCCAGCAAAGTATCACCTCTAGCATCATTTTCCCGATAAATTCTACTTTACCAGACAAAATTCCTTTTTTAAAGTCATACTATACCTAAATTTACAAAAAAATTAGGCCAGTTTTACTATCTGGCCTGTAAGATTGCTCAAAATATTCTTTTTGGTATACTATGCACCGGCCTAAAGACCTATTTCCCTGCTTTTGCAATTGTGCTCTCAGGCAGACCCTGAGGGCACAAACCAATATTCTTCAAATCATAACCTAAATATTTTCTGTTAAATCATAAAAATCGCCCTGGCGCGCACACACCTATGATGCTTCTTGAACTATTTACGAAGTTCATCAAACAGATAATCATTTAAGACTTTTATATAAGTCCCTTTCATGCCCAGGGAACGGGATTCTATTACCCCGGCACTTTCAAATTTACGCAGAGCGCTGACAATAACCGAACGGGTTATACCAACCTTGTCGGCTATCCGGCTGGCTACCAGGAGTCCTTCGGTCCCTTTTAATTCTGCCATAATGTGCTCAATGGCCTCTTTTTCAGAATAAGACAGGGTAGCTATGGCAATTTGGACTGAAGCCTTTTTACGGGCCTCTTCTTCAATTCTTTCCGTTCTGATGCGCATAACCTCATTAGCAACAACAATGGCTCCATATTCGGCCAGTACAACATCTTCATCATCAAAATCCATTTGCCGGCGAGTCAATATCAGTGTAGCTATACGGTTGGCACCCCCAAAAACAGGTACGATTACCCATCTTTGCTTCGAACAATTACAGTGTTTGTCATCATAGTTAAATATGCATTTACGGCCCTTTTCCAGAAACATGTTGGTGTGGGTTTCTTGAATGTTTAAAAACTCCTGATTGAAACTTTCCGGAAATCGTTCCGTGTGACTTATCAATTGGTCGATATTACTGCAAGGCTCATCTTCGCTAAAAGCGTAACCAATTATCTGCCCCCGCCGTCCTACGATAAAAGCACTGCATAAAAGATTTTTGGAAAGAACCTGGCACATTTCGTAAAAATCTACCGGGTTACCGCTTATTTTTTGCAGCATGCGGTTAATGGCCCGGGATTTTTCTAACAGAGCTTTACTCACTGCTTCATTACCTCCTACAATATGTATCTGCTTAAATCATCATCATGTACTATTTTATTTAATCTTTGCTCAACATACGCTTTATCAATCAGCAAAGTCTGCCCGCTCATATAAGCAGAATCAAATAGAAGGTCTTCCAGTACTTTTTCCATTATAGTGTGCAAACGACGAGCACCGATATTCTCGGTCCGGTTATTAACTTCATAGGCTATTTCAGCCATATAGGCAATGGCCTCCGTGGAAAATTCCAGTTGCAGATCTTCAGTAGACAGCAACGCCTTATATTGTTTGACCAGTGCATTATGAGGCTCCGTAAGAATCCGGCACAGGTCTTCCCGGGTAAGATTCTCCAGTTCCACCCGGATAGGAAATCGTCCCTGCAGCTCAGGGATGAGATCAGAGGGCTTGCTTACATGAAAAGCACCGGCAGCTATAAAAAGAATATGATCGGTTTTTACCGGTCCATATTTGGTTACTATGGTAGAACCTTCGACTATGGGCAAAATATCCCGCTGCACACCTTCCCGCGAAACATCCGGACCATAACCGCCTTCTTTGCCGGCAATCTTGTCGATTTCATCCAGAAATACTATACCCTCCTGTTCAACCAGGGAAATCGCCTGCCGGTTGACTTCGTCCATGTCCACCAGACGCTGTGCTTCCTCGTAGGTTAATATAGTCCGGGCTTCTTCCACCGTTACCCGGCGTTTCTTTTTATTCTTGGGTAATAGACCGCCAAAAACATCCTGAATATTGACCCCCATCTGTTCCACTCCGGAGCCGGAGATAATATCCATAAATGAGGGATTTTTTTCTTCCACTTCTATCTCAATAGTCTCGTTTTCCAACTCCAAGCGGGATATCTTTTGCCTGATAATCTCTCTCTTTTTCTCGATATCCGCCAGCTTGCTGTCATACCCCTCATCAGTACTGTGGGTTTCCTGGTTCTGGCCCAAAAGAAAATCAAAGGGATTGCGAACCGGTTTCTTTTTCTCGGGTAAGGGAAGGATATAGTCGAGTATGCGTTCTTCCGCCAACTGACGTCCCTTATCTTCCACTTCGGCCAGCCTGGTTTGTTTTACCATCTGTATGGCTGTTTCCACCAGATCACGAATCATGGAATCCACATCGCGTCCCACATAACCAACTTCAGTAAATTTGCTGGCTTCAACCTTAATAAAAGGAGCCCGCACCAGCTTGGCCAGACGTCTGGCTATCTCTGTTTTTCCCACACCGGTGGAACCTATCATAATAATATTCTTGGGATAGATCTCTTCCTGTAATTCTGCCGGTAATTTTCTCCGTCTATAACGGTTCCGCAACGCTATGGCTACAGCCTTTTTGGCAGCATTCTGTCCGATGATGTACTTATCCAGTTGTTCAACTATTTCACGAGGTGTAAGACTGTGCAAGGTAATCTCCTCCTCATTCTATTACTTCCACTGAAATATGGTCATTGGTATAAATGCATATTTCAGAAGCTATTGTAAGGGACTGTACGGCAATATCCTTGGCCTCAAGTTCAGTAAAGCGGCTAAGTGCCCGTGCTGCCGCCAGCGCATAGGCACCACCTGAGCCAATGGCGGCAATGCCGTCATCCGGTTCTATTACTTCACCATTGCCCGATATTATAAACATATTGTCCCGGTCTGCTACTATCAAAAGGGCCTCGAGCTTTCTTAATACCCGGTCTGATCTCCATTCTTTGGCTATATCTACGGCAGCCCGGGTAAGATTGCCTCCGGATTGTTTTAATTTTTCCTCAAATTTGGAAAACAAGGTGAAAGCGTCTGCCACCGAACCGGCAAAACCTGCAATAACCTTGTCCTCGTATAGTCTGCGAATTTTTACGGCGCTTTTTTTCATAATCGTATTCTGACCAAAGGTTACCTGCCCATCGCCGGCAATGGCTGTGGTTTTGCCGCGTCTTATGGCCAAAATTGTAGTTGCTTCAAACATTGCACTACCTCCGTGGATGTGATTTATTAAATATTCTTTGAATATCATCTCGGGTAAGATGGGTGTAAATCTGGGTGGTCGATAATTTTACATGCCCTAAAAGTTCCTGTACCGATCTTAAATCCGCCCCTGCATTCAATAAATGGGTAGCGAATGAATGGCGCAGGGTGTGCGGGCTGACTTTTTGATTAAGGGCGGCCTTTTCAACATATTTATTAATCAAATTTCTTATGCTGCGGGGGGATAGCCGGCTGCCATATTGGTTTAAAAACAGAGCATCGTTTGGCTGCCTATTTTTAAGCAGGCAGGGGCGGGCTAATTTAATATATACCTGCAAAGCCTCGCGCGCTCTCGAACCTATTGGCACCAGACGTTCTTTATTGCCTTTGCCCTTAACCCGGGTAAAATCTTCATCAGGATCAAAGTCGGCCAGGTCCATTCCGGTTAATTCACTAACTCTGACCCCGCTGCAATAAAGCGTCTCTAATATGGCCCGGTCTCTCTTGCCCACGGGCCGGCTGATATCCGGTGCATTAAGCAATACTTCCACTTCAACCGGATATAAAAAGCGTGGAAGTTTTTTCTCCTGCCGGGGGGTAGCTACTGCAGCGATAGGATTGCCTGCCAGTACATTTTCCCGGCACAGGTATTTCACAAATGAACGCAGAGATGCGAGCTTGCGCGCCATAGTGGACCTGCTCAAACCGTCGTCCTGCAATGACGCCAGATATTCTCTGACCGATTTATGATTTAAGGCCTGATTCGGTATCTCTTCCCGGGTCAATTCATTACATTCGGCCAGAAAATCTAAAAACTGCGTTAAATCGGTGCGATAACTGATAATTGTTAAAGGCGAAGCACTTTTTTCAATCCTTAAATGGTTCAAAAACCCTTCCACATGCGAAAAAAGCAAACTATTTTCCTTCCCCCATATTATATATAGGAATAGGCTAGCATAATAAACATTATTTGACAACCTGCCCCATAAACAATTCTGAAAATTTAGTCATTACCTGTAACGCTCTTTTTACATATAAACTGTAACGAATTTTTTTATCCCGCACCGGATCGGCTAGCGGTGGCAATATGCCAAAATTCGCATTAATGGGTTGGAAGCTTTTACTGTCGGCCGTGGTAATAAAATTGACCAGTGCACCCAGCATAGATTCTGCGGGCAATTGCACAGGAGAGTCCCCCCGGGCCAGGCGCGCAGCATTTATACCGGCAAATATTCCGGTGGCGGCAGACTCCATATATCCCTCTACTCCGGTTACCTGCCCGGCAAATATGATTTTGGGGGCAGTGCGTAGTTGTAAGGTAGGCAATAAAAGCCGGGGACTATTTAAATAGGTGTTGCGGTGCATCACCCCGTAACGTACAAATTCTGCTTTTCCCAATCCTGGGATAAGCCGGAAAACTTTATCCTGGTCTCCCCATTTTAACCGGGTCTGAAAACCAACCAAACCGTATATGCGGCCGTCCTTGTCCTCCTGGCGCAACTGCACGATGGCATAGGCTCTGGACCCATCTGCACATTTCAATCCGACTGGACGCATAGGACCGAATCTTAAGGTATCCTTGCCCCGCCGAGCCATTACTTCGATCGGCATACAGCCGCTGAAAAACAGCTTTTTATCCACCGGATGCCCTTCATTTATATCGGCTTCCAGCAGGCAATTATAAAATTTTTCATACTGTTCCTGATCAAAAGGACAATTATAGTAATCATCACTGCCCTTGCCATAACGCGAAGCTTTAAAAACTATACTCTTATCCAGGCTCTCCTCGGTTATGCTGGGAGCCACCGCATCATAAAAATGCAGATTTTCTTCACCGTTGTATTCTTTGAGAACTGAGCTTAAAGCGTCCGAAGTCAAAGGGCCGGTGGCCAGCACGGTAATTTCATCGGCCGGAAAGGATGTTACTTCTGCATTTATAATAGTAATATTGGAATGCTCGCGCAGACGACGGGTAACCAACTCTGAAAAAAGGTCCCGATCCACCGCCAGGGCAGAACCTGCAGGTACTCTGGCCGTTTCTGCGCAGTGGAGCAGCAGTGAACCCATTATTCTCATTTCACTTTTTAGTAACCCCTGCGCGGTATCAGGCAAGTCCGATTTCAAAGAATTGCTGCATACCAGTTCAGCCATATTGGGCGTGCGGTGTACCGGGGTCATGTGGGCCGGGCGCATTTCCCACAGCTTAACTTTCAAACCCTGCTCAGCCAGAAAGAACGCCGCTTCTGAACCGGCCAGGCCACCGCCGATAACATTTATTATACTATCCAATTCTTAGCTCCTCATCTCGGTTGAGTATTTACAGTTGGGACAAACCGCTAATAATCCGTTTTTGCCTGGCTTTTCAACCAGACCCTGCCCGCATTCGGGACATTTGGTACCCGTAGGTTTGTTCCAGGAGCGGAATTCACACTGTGGATAGTTGCGGCATCCGAAAAATTTTCGTCCTTTTTTGGACCGCAGAATTATTATATCTCCACCACATAAGGGACATTGTACACCTGCTTCTTCATTTAAGGATTCAGTGTGACGGCAATCGGGAAAACCTGAACAAGCCATGAATTTTCCAAAGCGTCCGTGTTTGATCAGCATGGGTTTACCGCATTCCGGGCAATCCTTGCCGGCCTCTTCGTCTTTAATCTCCACTTTTTCAATCATATCGGCAGCTTTTTCCATATCCTGGGCAAAAGGCAGGTAAAAATCACCTACGACTTTTTTCCATTCCATTTGTCCTTCTTCTACCATATCCAGATTCTCTTCCATCTTGGCCGTAAATTCCACATCCACGATGCCGGCAAAATGTTCCTGCAAGAGATCGATTACGATAAAACCAAGATCGGTGGGGACGAATTGTTTATTCTCTCTTTCTACATAACTGCGTTTAATAATGGTATCAATAATAGGAGCATAGGTGCTGGGCCGCCCAATGTTTTTTTCCTCCAGTAATTTTATCAGACTGGCTTCGGAAAAACGGGCCGGCGGTTGAGTAAAATGCTGTTCCCCGTTTAATTCTTCCAATTTGACCGGCTGGCCTTTTTCAAGCCGGGGTATTAAATTCTTAACTTCGTCTTCTTCACTATCGTTGTATACCTTTTTATAGCCGGGGAATTTTAGTTGGGAGGACGAGGCCCTCAGTCCATATTGCCCGGCGCTGATATCAACTGTAAGCGTATCGAATATGGCCGGAGTCATCTGGCTGGAGACAAAACGCTCCCAAATCAGTTTATAAAGCCGATGCTGGTCTCTGCTGAGAAACGGTTTTACCTCTTCCGGGGTCCGGTTGACCGATGTGGGCCGAATAGCCTCATGGGCATCCTGGGCACTTTTCCGGCTCTTGTATTCGTTCGGAGCAGCCGGCGCATAATCAGAACCGTATTTCTCATTAATATATTGCAATGCTTCCTGCTGGGCTACCGGTGATATGCGGGTGGAATCGGTACGCAGATAAGTTATCAGACCTATTGTTCCTTCTTTGCCTAATTCCAACCCTTCGTAAAGTTCCTGAGCTACTTTCATGGTGCGTTTGGAGAAGAAATTGAGGCGTTTGGAGGCCTCTTGCTGCATGGTACTGGTAGTAAAAGGCGGTACCGGTTTCTTGCGTTTTTCCTTGTTTTCCACTTTGCTTACCAGGAATGGCAATTGCTCCAGTTCATCACATATGCGCTGTTTTTCCGGTTCGTTCTCTATTTCCAGTTTGTTATCGGCGAAGGATACCAGACGGGCATTAAAAACCTTGCCCTGTTTTTCAGCCAGTTTTGCCTCAATAGTCCAATATTCCTGCGGCTTGAAACTGTTTATTTCCTTTTCGCGTTCGCAGATTATCTTAACCGCCACGGATTGAACCCGGCCCGCACTTAGACCTTTACGCACCTTGCTCCATAATAAAGGGCTAAGATTATATCCCACCAGACGGTCCAGAACACGCCGGGCCTGCTGGGCGTTTACCCGGTCGACATCTATACTGCGGGGCTTTTTGATGGCCGCTTTTACAGCATCCTGGGTTATTTCATAGAATTCTATCCGGCAGGGTGAACCGGCCGGTATCTTCATGGCATTTTGCAGATGCCAGGCAATAGCTTCCCCTTCTCTATCCGGGTCGGTAGCCAGAAGTACTTTGGAGGCTTTCTGGGCTTCATCCTTAATCTCTTTTAAAAGATCACCCTTACCTCGAATAGTTATATACTGGGGCTCAAAATTATTATCGACATCTATTCCCAGCTTGCTTTTAGGAAGATCCTTTATATGTCCCACCGAAGCTTTTATTTTATAATTTTTACCGAGAAACTTGCTCAGTGTTCTTGCTTTAGCTGAAGATTCAACAATTACCAGTGTATGTGCCAAATTATATTTCACCTCACGCATATGTTATTTTAACCGATTTTTACATAAAAATTACCTGGTATGCCCTTAACCAATCCTTTAAACTCCAGTGCTAACATTACCGTACTTAATAACCCGATGTCAAACCGGGTAAGCTGCATCAGTTTATCAAAATGTACCGGCTCATATCCCATGCAATCAATTACCTGGCTTTCTTCCTGGTCCAATACCAGCATTGACAGTTCAGGTTGAGTCACCTTCCCGGGCCCAGTAATATCATAGTAATCCTCCAGTACATCGTCAATACATGTAACCAAACGGGCGCCCTGTTTGATCAGGTTGTTGGTGCCTTCGCTGTTTCGGCTGGTGATCGGTCCGGGTATGGCAAATACATCCCGGCCCTGTTCCAGAGCTAGATCAGCTGTTATCAGAGCACCACTTTTTTTCCTCGCCTCCACCACGATAACTCCGCGCGACAAGCCTGCGATGATGCGATTACGCATGGGAAAATTGCCCGGTTCAGGTGCGGTCTGGGGTTGATATTCGGTAAGCATCAGTCCACTGGTACAGATCTCTTCGAATAATTTCATATTCTCAGCCGGATAGATATTATCAAAACCGCTGCCCAGCACAGCTATAGTCTGGCCCCGGGTGGCCAGAGCACCCCGATGCGCTTCCGTATCGATTCCCCTTGCCATACCGCTTACTACCACCAGGTTATGGTCCGCCAGTTCACTTCCCATTTTTTGAGCCACGTTTTTGCCATATACGGTAGCAGCACGTGAACCTACTACCGCAAAACATATGGCAGACATTAGTTCAATCCGGCCCTGATAATAGAGTAGGCACGGAGGGTCCGGGATAACCGCCAGTAAAGGCGAATATTCCGGGTCTTCCAGTGTTACCAGCTTAATGCCCCGCCGGTCTAAATAATCCAAATAACTAAGCGCTGTTTTTTGCTGACGGAGTGCTATTATTTTATCCGCCAGCTCAGGAGCCAAAAAAGTTTTATACATTTTGGCAGCATCCATATTTAAAAACGCGGCAAAACTTTTATACTCTTCTTTTATTTTATACAGACTTCGATTTCCGATACCGCTGATGGAATGAAGTAAACATAAACTGGCCAGCTCTACTTTATCCATGCGCTATTCCTCACAATACTAATAATGAGATATTTGATACCATACACCTTTGATATCATAAAATGTATACTGCGTGCAAGAGTTTTGTTTAATTTTTACAAGTCTGATAACAAATTAGATTATTGCTGCATCATGGATAAAGTATTCACTATATCGCTGTTGTTCCAATATTTAATTTTGTAAAAGCAGTTGCCGGGGGAAAAATAAGAACGAGTTAATTCTTAGATTTTATAAAAGGAGGTTTTATAATGCTGGCGGATTTTATGGATTACAAGGGTTCATTGATGCGGAAAATGATTAATGAGGACAAAGCCGATCCCGGTTCATTCAGTTTTCTGGAACCAGGCTGGTGGGCTTTACATGCTACCGCCATTACGGGATTATATATTTTGGCCCATCGCATGAGCAAACGGTCATAGCTCAGGGGACCGTGAGAACGGTCTCTAAACATAACAGCAGGGAGGTAACCAGTTATGAAAGCCGGACAGCGGATAAAAGAAGAAGGGTATGACCATGATGTATATGAAAACGTATGGCTTCCTGTAGGGGATGATAAAAACGTGGATATTGAGAAATTGATAGAGCAGGGACGTATTAAAGCTGAGTAGTGATATACGCAATTGCAGATTTGCTTACGGAGGCCGGCGGTGAGGCATAGTCCGTTTACTCCATGCTCCGGCAGCGGAAACACCAGCGGCTCATTTCACGGCTGATGGAGCACCGCGGGGTTTTACACCTATAGGAAGGCTTATCTCTCGCTATTTCAGCAGGGGACACACCTTCCTCTCAGGTTCGCTCCGCGAACCGAAGTAAGGAATGTCCCCGTGTTAGTGTGCTTCGCCGGGTGTTTCTCACCGCCTCCGCAAATCGCGCCCGGGCTATACCTCACCGCCTGGGCTGGAATTTGTTACATTTACGATTTTGGTAGTGGTATGGCCAAAAATGTCGTGGGTTCTGACTCCGATTGAATAATTGGTTCTGACCGGCAGCATAACCGCCAGGGATAAGTCGAGCGAACCGTTGAATCTGCGGCGGGGAAGCATTTGATAATCGGAATGGAAAAACCCCTGATAATCAAGGTCCAATTCCCAGTATTCCAGATACTGGGCGGCGGTAAGTTCTAGGTCATCGGTTATTTCCGCCGGTTTATAATCTTTTATCTGAATTTGTAATAAATTACTAGCCCCGCACGGGCTTATTCTAATGGGATCTAAATCAAGTATGCCTTCATTTCTAACTTCGTTCACAGTTTGAATTAAATAAGGCCGGGCATTTCTTTTTAACAGACGGTAATTACTGGTGGTAACAGCCAGTTCGCTATTATCCGCCATGATCCACCGGCGGCCCAATTCTTCCGCCGCTTCAGCCAGGGTCCCGGCTCCGGCAAAAAAATCAGCCACCAGACTGTCCGGATTACTGGCACAGGCAATTATTCTTTTCATTAAGGCGATCGGCTTTTGAGTAGGATATTTCAAATTCTCATGGGCGGTGGGACTTAAAATTTTATTAATATCACTCCACCAATCCTGCATAAGTGCCCCCTGCTCATGCAAAGTGTACTTGGGACCTTTAACCCGGGTCAAGCCTCTTTCTAAAGTTTGCCGGCTGTACGGTCTATATTGAGGATTAAAGATATAAGCGGTACTTTTACTGTACCAGAATATAGTATCGTGTTTGCGATGAAAATGCTTTTTACTGCCGGTCCCGCCCGTGTAGCACCAGATTATTTCATTAACCAAATTGTCATTTCCAAATATTTCATCCAGCAGTAACCTTACATAATGGCTGACATGCCAATCCAGATGCACAAAAATACTGCCCCGGGGGCTTAACAGCCGGTGCATGATTTTTAAACGGGGATAGAGCATATCCAGATAGGAATCTATGCCTCTGGGCCATTTGTCCTGAAAAGCGGAACGTTGTATTTTATGGTCGGATAGATTTAATTTGGATGAATAATCGATTTCACTTAAATAGGGAGGGTCAATATATATGAGGTCGATCGTTCCTTCCCGGCCTTCATTTAGCAGGGCCTGCATGGCATCAAGATTGTTGCCGAGTATCAGGCGATTGGAGCCATCCTCTGGTGATGTATGTTTGAATTCGGCAAAAATAGCTTCATTACGTTCATAGACCGAATGGGGTTTAACATATTCCCAATCCGTCAAATTACATGAAGATGAAAGAGGTTCTATTTGTTTTTCCCAGCTTAACCGGGCCGTATGCTTGTCTCCCATTGAATACTCCTGCTCTTAATCTTGACCTTATTTTACCACAATACAAAAATAAAACAGTCCCGAGATTCCGCTTCAGATAAGAATCCAGAACTGTTTGACATTAACCCAGGAACATTATGCCTTTATTTACATATTTTCATTGGGCGTACATATGAGATTATCGCTGGTAAACGCCTTTTCGCTGTTAAAATGGGATTCTACCAGCGGCAGTGCCAGAGTCAAGACTACTAATATAAGCAAAGTGATTATAATATTGTTTCTCATACCCGGCCTCCTGGTAACATAGCATTTTTCATACATATCTCGAAAGTTGTTTAAGGGCGGCTTTTTCCAAACGCGAAACCTGGGCCTGTGATATCCCTATTTCGTCAGCTACCTCCATCTGGGTTTTGCCGTTAAAAAATCTTAAGGCTACAATAAGTTTTTCCCGGTCATTAAGTTTCTTCATAGCCTCTTTGATTGATATTTCTTCCAGCCATAAATCATCCGAATTTTTATCATCGCTTAGTTGATCCATGACTAGAATAGGGTCTCCCCCGTCATTATAGATAGGCTCAAATAGCGATACCGGTTCCTGGATGGCATCCAGGGCAAAGACCACTTCTTCCCGCGGCACTTCCAACTGTTCGGCAATTTGATTAAGCGATGGTTCGGCGGAATAGTCGGAAACCAGTTTTTCACGGACCTGTAAGGCCTTGTAGGCTATATCACGCAATGAGCGTGAAACCCGTACCGCATTATTGTCGCGTAAGTATCGTCTTATTTCACCAATTATCATAGGTACGGCATAGGTTGAAAATCTTACATTCTGGCTGAGATCGAAATTATCAATGGCTTTAATTAGGCCTATACAGCCTACCTGAAACAGATCGTCAACATATTCGCCCCGGTTGCTGAAACGTTGGATTACACTGAGAACCAACCTTAAATTACCTTGAATCAATACCTCACGGGAACTTATATCTCCTTCCTGCATAACTTTAAAGAGCCGTTTCATTTCTTCATTTTTTAAAACCGGTAATTTGGACGTATTAACTCCGCATATTTCTACCTTGTTTATCAAAGAGAAAACTTCCTCCTCTGCCAGCTGGTTTATACAAATTATTCACTTAAGTCGGTAAGATTATTCTTCTTGCACCGGCCGAGTGCAAATGGTATTTTATTCTATTTTCCTTATTTCCCTTTTCAACCGCTTTAGAATGCGTTTCTCCAGGCGTGATATATAGGACTGTGATATACCAAGAATGTCTGCTACTTCTTTCTGAGTTTTTTCATCCCCGTCATTGAGTCCGAAACGTAATTGAATTATGATTTTCTCTCTGGTATTTAATTTATGCATGGCCTGCCAGAGTAAACTTTTCTCCACTTCACCTTCGATTTTCTTATATATCATATCACTCTCGGTTCCCAGTACATCCGAGAGCAATAGCTCGTTACCATCCCAATCCACGTTTAAAGGCTCATCCAGTGACACTTCCACCCGGTTTTTGATATTGCGGCGCAAATACATCAAAATCTCGTTTTCTATACATCTGGAGGCATAGGTCGCGAGCTTTATGTTTTTCTTAGGTTCAAAGGTATTTACCGCTTTGATGAGTCCGATAGTGCCGATTGATACCAGGTCTTCAATATTAATACCGGTATTTTCAAATTTTTTCGCTATATAGACTACCAGTCGAAGATTATGTTCGATAAGAGTTGATTTAACCTCCAGGTCGCCTTGGTCCAGCCGGCCGATTAACTCGGTCTCTTCCTTTTCCTGCAGAGGCGGGGGAAGAACTTCAGTCGATCCTATATAATGGACATATCCGGGAAGCTTGTGTTTCACATAAAACCGCAGCAATATGAACTTCCATCTTCTGATACGGTTGAGCAATTGGGCTAAACCTTTCATCCCCCATCCTCCTAACCTTGATAAAGTATTTCAGAAGGTATTAACATCTGGTATTTACCGTCTCGGCTTAAGCGGTCCCGATAAATACCAATCACCAGATTAGCATGTTGCAGGTTTTTTTTACCTGCCGATACTACTATCTCATCGGATCTGACTCCTATAAGAAGCCCGTTTTTCCGGCCTATGGATGTAAAGGGTATCAACCTTAACCGGTTGGCCCAGCTGGTATCGGCCAGAGCGTCTAATTCCCGGGTTTCATTATTTATCCCTTCCATTACCTGTTTTAAGTCTTCAGGTAATAACTTTTCTATAAACTGGTATTCTGCTACCACCACCGGCCGGTTCGTCACCGGATCCCTGAGGCTATTGCCGGTATCAAGAAAGCCCTGCCCGCTGCAAATATCGTTATTAAAGCGAATCTTGACATTGAACTGCAAAAGTTCGGGTATAACTTTCATTTGCATATAGCGCTTACCGTAGTAACCAACCGCAATTATTGACAACACTCCGGCCGGGAGCCATACATAAGATAATTCTCCGCTTCCCCCCGGATATAAAAAACAAAGCGCCATGGTAGAACCTGCGGCCAGAAAGCTAATTCCATAAAAATAGAGACATGCTTTTTTGAAATTTTCCCATCCGGCCGGACGCAATGCTATGTATACCAGTGCCATAGAGAATAATATTTTTAGCGGCACCGAATAAAAAAAGGACAAAATGGGAAAAAGATTTCCGACCGAATACAGCCCCCCCGCGGCAGCTCCGATTAAAAGCCGCGAGAAAATCAGCTTTATACCCGACATCTTGCCCGCCGCCCAAAGAATTAAAAAATCCATAACCAGGTTGATTAGAAAAGTCAGGTCAGCATATACGGAATAATCCTCCAATTTATCCCCCTATCTTATTAAGCATCCATGATCTGGTATAACAACCATTTGCACCATACTCGCAACATACAACCATTCACTAAATTGGCAGTATCCTATGAGGTGGATTATGCCGGGATTGGGATATTAAGAACGCTTGCACCCCGGACTCACATTAGTATAGAGCGGATATTGTAGCTGCATTAAGTATTTTTGTTAACTAATTATATGCGAACCATATAGAGTCGCCTTTACCGGTGCTGCGCTAACCTTAACACCCCAATCCCTGCAATGGTTTTCTATCGCAAAAGCCCTCCGCTATAAACCTCACCACCGGCCTCCGTAAGCACAGCATTTTTCTAAAATCCAGGCATAAGAACCCTCCTCATGCCTGCCTCATTCCCTTGTATGGTTGTTCAAAAAAAATCTGTGTTAATCATAATTAATCAGTGTCCTTCTGTGTTGAATTTTCTAATTAACACCTATGCCTAAATATGTAATAAATTATAACAGGACAATGTACAGGAAAATGTAAGAATAGAGGCAGGGGAATGGTAATCTTTCCGCAGAAAAAACAAAAAACCGGGATAATATCTTCCCGGTTTTAAAATGTAGACAAAGTTAGCATATTCAATATGTACTAGGATTTCGTAAAACCCGATTATAATTTTAATTTTTCATCTGCGTCTGAGAAAAGGAGGAATTTCAAGATCATTTTTATCCAGGAAGGATGTGGGGGCCTCCACGCCTTTTACCCGTGAAGGAGTTTCTATGGCCGGTTTGGGTGAATTAAAGCCGGTCGCTATCACGGTGACCCGTACCTCATCATTAAGATTCTCATCTATATTGGCACCAAAGATAATATTGGCTTCCACATCAGCCGCCTGATGAATAATTTCTGCGGCCTCGTTAATCTCAAACAAAGTTAAATCATTACCGCCGCTGATATTAAAGAGTACTCCTTTGGCTCCTTCAATCGAGGTCTCCAGGAGAGGGCTTGATATAGCCATACGAGCTGCTTCTGAGGCTCTTTTATCACCGCTGGCTCTTCCTATCCCCATCAAAGCAGAACCAGTATTCTGCATAACCGTTTGGACATCGGCGAAGTCACAATTAATTACTCCCGGGACGGCAATCAAATCGGATATGCCCTGCACCCCCTGACGCAGGATGTCGTCGGCTATACGAAAGGCCTCGTTAAAAGCGGTATTTTTATCCACTACCTGTAACAGCCGGTCATTGGGAATAGTAATCAGACTATCCACTGCCTCGCGCAGGGCTTGAATACCACGTTCCGCTTGAATATTGCGCTTGCGCCCTTCAAAGGTAAAGGGTTTGGTTACAACCCCGACCGTCAACGCTCCCACTTCTTTAGCTATACGCGCTATAACAGGTGCACCGCCTGTACCTGTACCGCCTCCCATGCCTGCGGTTACAAAAACCATATCGGCACCTTGCAGGGCCTTTTTGATATCGTCGGTATTCTCTTCCGCAGCCTTCATTCCTACTTCCGGGTCGGCACCGGCACCCAGACCTTTGGTCAGTTTTTCTCCTACCTGTATCTTTTTTTCAGCTTTGGAAAGATAAAGTGCCTGAGCATCAGTATTGACAACTATAAATTCAACACCCTTTAAACCTGCTTCGATCATTCGATTTATAGCATTATTTCCTCCGCCGCCTACTCCAATAACTTTGATATCTGCATATTGCTCCATGTCAACGTCAAAATCTAATGGCATTCAACAACCTCCTCCACCTTTAAGAAAATAGTTCCTTGAACCAAGCAGACACCCGATTAAAGGAATTACCCAGGTTCTGACTTTTTTCCATTTCCTCTATTACCGTACTATGGGACGCATACATTAGTCCTCCTAAAATAGCTGCATTTTGAGGTTTATTAATATCTGCCGTCAAGCAGCTGATATTATCCGGTGTTCCTGACCTTACGGGCAATTTCATAATATTCTCCATGACCTGTATGATACCGGCGATCTGTGCGCCGCCTCCGCTTAAAACGATTCCGGCCGGCAACTTTCCGGCATAGCCCGATAGTTCAATTTCTGCTGTAATCATGGCAATTATTTCTTCAACCCGGGCATAAATTATATCAGTTACCGTTTGCAGGGATACTTGTTTTACTTCCCCGCCCTGAATATTTCTGACTTCTATAAATTCATCCTCGCCCGCCGGTTCCATCAAGACCGTGCCATATTCTTCCTTGATGCGGGCGGCTTCCTCCAAGGATGTCCGTAATACAATAGCCAAATCTCTGGTTATAAACTCTTCACCTACCGGTAACACTGACGTAAAAACCAGACTATTTCCATCGAATACCGATATCTCGGTGGTCCCTCCTCCTATATCTATCAAGGCTACTCCTATTTCCTTTTCGGCCGGCAAAAGCACTGCTTCAGCCACCAGCAACGGATTATATACTATTTGATTAATATGCAGATTGACCCGTTGAATACTCCGCTGCAGGTTCTGCAGGGCCGCAGCGGCAGCAATAATGATTACAACTTCAGCTTCAAGCCTGCTCCCTGCCATACCCACAGGATCCTTTACCCCGTCATACCCATCAACTATGTATTGTGTTTCTATGGTTTGTACGATGGCTTTGTCAGGAGGCAGTGCAATGTTGCAGGCGGATTTCAAAACCCGGCTTTTATCTTCATCGCTTATCTCATAATTAGGATTCCCGGCCGCGATAATGGCATGATTCTTGATCGCATTCACACTGGCACCGGAAAACCCCACCAGGGCATCCGCTATTTCCATCCCGGTCAGCCTTTCCAATTCGCTAAGGCATAAATCAATGGCCCGGGCGGTACTGTCAATATCAATAATGTTGCCCTTGCGTATACCGTTTGAAGGTGTATGGGTTACTCCCAGAACGGTAACTCCGTGTTCGTAGCTGATTTCACCCAGTGCAGCCTTTATATTACTGGTACCGACGTCTAAGGCGACTACTATATTTCGTCTTCTAATCATCAAGCACCCCTTAATAATTCTCCTAAGTTAAAATACCACAAACACAAATATATTCCTTTTTTGAGCTATAAAAATATTTAGTATTTTTTAAATAAATATCGACGTATTATGGCCAAATTTTGAAACAATCTCACTCCAAACACAACAACTGCGGCCAGATACAGTTCAACCCCCAGGCGGTCACCGATATAAGCCAATCCGGCCGCCAGCAAGGTATTGAAGATAAAGCCGCTTATAAAAATGGTATTATCGAAACTGTCTTCCATATAGCCTCTAATAGCACCAAAGACGGAATCTAGTGCTGCCAGTACGGCAATAGACATATATTTCGCATAAACTACAGGAAGTAACAAAGGCAGTTGAAAGCCTATCAACAAACCCAGTAAAAGACAAAATAAAGTTATCCACCACATATTTAATCCGCCTTTTCCTTGTATTGCACCGGTTTACTGTAGTTGAACTTGGTCAGTCCGGCATAGGCCGGAACGGTGACATCATCCACTTTTTGCACCTGCACCTGGATGCCGATTGCCTTTAATTGCTCCAGATATCCATATTTTATCTGGACACCACTCTGCAATATATCAGGATCCCCGATAGCCTTTATTACAAACGGGGGTGCAATTTTACTGGTATTCACCAAAATGGTGGTCCCGGCACATCTGATTTCTGATGTGGCGGTAAGCCTTTCATTGTTTACCGATATGGCCTCCGCACCGGAAGCCTTCAGTTCATTGGTAACCCGTAACAGGTCATCATCATGGACCAGCAGGGCATTGGGATCGGAGCCGGCCTGTAAAGCCTGGGGGCTGTCATTTAAGGTTACGATTATTCCCGGACCATGTACCGGAATGAGTCCTGCCGCCAGATTAGCTTTGCGTAATTCATCCTGCAAATCACTGGTTGCTTTATCATTACCGCCAATGTTGCTTAACTTATCCCGTAAGGATATTACTTCCCGGGCCAGTGAATCTCTTTCCTCGGTCACTGTTTGCAGTTTTAATAACAATTCTTTGTCCCGACCGGGAAGCAACTCAGTTTCCCGATTAGAAGTCCTATATTGAACTGCCAGCATGATTCCCAGCACGAGACATACTATAGCTATTGATATTTGTGCACTCCTGCTACGCAAGCCTACCACCCTTTGCTACCTTGTTTTTATTACCGGTTCGCCTTTATATCGTAAATCCACATATTGAAGCACTTCGTGCTCTTTGGTCTGTAAATCTTTTTCCAAATTAAATATCTGAGGAAAGAATTTGATTTTTTCATCAAGCCGGTCCAGATTACCAAACTTAACCTGTGTACCTGCAATTGTATATATTATAATACCTTCATCTTCATTCAGGTAATGAAACTCGGAAATTTGATTGGAATTTTCTCCAAGTGCATCATAAATCTTTTTTATCATATGCACGGCATCTGCATTAACTGGTTGTCCCAGATTAATCCGTGCAGGTAATTTATCCAGAGTTATCAGAGGATATTTGGTAATGTCAATGCTCTTAACCCGATCCAGGCATACACCTTGGTTGTCAACGCAAGCATAGCCTTCCGGATAAGGAATTACCGCCCACATTTTTCTTTCCGCTATACGGATCTCAATGGTCCGGGGATAATGCCTGACTATAGTGGCCTGTTTAACCATGGGATGTATTTTAATGGCCCCGGCGCAAACATCCCGGTTTATCTCAAAAATATTGGTGCCGGTCTTGATTCCGGCCAGAGCAGTAACTTCATCGGCGGTAATGGCCTTCAAACCGGTCACGTATATTTTATTAATATTAAAAAATGAGCTGTGAACAAACAAGTATATCGATACCAGAACTATAAGAACCAGTATCGACATACTTAATCGACGGGCTCTGGTGCTCATAATATTTCACTACCCTAATCTACATAAATACTGTGCTGATTATAGCAAAAAAACCTCACAAAAGCATTACTTTAATAAATGTCTACCCATGAGACTTATTTCGAAACCTGCCCTATGACCCGATACTTGGAGGACCTCAGGGCAGGGTGGTTTATTTTGGTAGACCTCCAGCCAATTTATTCCTTTTAAGCGGTTTGCCGATAAACCTCAGCCCCGAGCGCGGCAAATTTATCATGAATTCTTTCATAACCCCGGTCTATATGGTCGATCCGGGTTATCCGGGTTTCACCCCTGGCATATAGTCCGGCAATAATGAGGGCAGCTCCGGCCCGCAAATCAGTCGCCTCCACCGAGGCTGCTTCCAGACCTTCCCGTCCTTTAATTATTGCCACTCTGCCTTCAACCTTGATATCGGTCCCCATCCGGCGCAGTTCCGGAACATGCATGTATCGATTTTCAAATATAGTTTCAACCATTATACTGGTCCCCGGCACAGTAGCCAATAAGGCCATCATCTGGGGCTGCATATCGGTAGGAAAGCCGGGATAAGGCATGGTTTTTATATCGGTGGGAGAATAGTTTTTATTCCCGATCACACGTATACCGCCATTCCAGGGTATTACCTCCACCCCAATTTCACTGAGCTTGGCCATAACCGGCTGAATATGTTCAACTACTACGTTTTCAATCCATACATCGCCTCTGGTTATAGCTGCGGCCGTCATAAAAGTTCCGGCTTCGATCCGGTCCGGAATGACGGTGTGTTCTACCCCTCCTAATTTCTTTACTCCTTCGATTTTGATAGTATCCAGCCCGGCTCCTCTTATTCTGGCACCCATCCGGTTTAAGAAATTCTGCAGATCAACTATTTCCGGTTCACGGGCCGCATTGCGAATAAAGGTGGTACCGGAAGTAAGACAGGCCGCCATCATGATATTTTCAGTAGCCCCCACACTGGGAAAATCCAGCAGCACTTCTTTTCCCCCCGTGTTTAAAGCTTTGCCTTCAATAAACCCATGTTCATCCTTCATTTCATAACCCAGACTTTTAAACCCTTTAATATGCAAATCCATTGGTCTGGTGCCGATAGCGCAACCACCGGGATAAGCTACCCGGGCATTGTTGAAACGAGCCAATAAGGCGCCCATAACCAGATTTGACGCCCTCATCTTACGCGATATGCTTTCCGGAAGTTCGCAGCCGGCTACGAACCTTCCATCGATAATCAGAACTGTACCATCACGGGTTACCCTGGCCCCCAGCATGGTCAGGGCATCTGACATAACACTAATATCTTCGAGTTCCGGTACTCCGGAAAGAACCACTTCTCCCGATGACATAAGACTGGCGGCCATAATAGGCAGAATAGCGTTCTTGGAACCGCTTATGGTTACTCGCCCTTTCAGGGGTCTTCCCCCTCTGACCAGCAAACAATCCAAATTTTACACCCCCGACTGGATTAGGCATGGCCCTTAATTAATTGCGCAGCCGTTCAACCACATTCATCCCCAGCATCCAGATGTTTCCTGCCCCCATGGTTATTAACAGGTCTTCTTTTTTGAGGTTTTTGGTCACATAATCTTCCGCTTCATCTAATTCAGGAATATAGATTATATTATTACCTGCCTTTTTGGCGGCCTGATATATTAATTCACTGCTCACACCTTCGATAGGCTTTTCCCCGGCCGAATATATACCGGTCAATATGACCATGTCGGCCCCCACAAAGGACTGCCCGATTTGAGTGCCTAAAAGATTGGTGCGCGAGTACCGGTGCGGTTGGAAAGCAACCACCAGGCGACCCGGTTTTAAGTTTTTGCCGGCTTCAATGGTAGCCTTGATTTCGGTAGGATGATGGGCATAATCATCCACTACTGTAATTCCATTAACTTCTCCCAGCAGCTGAAAACGCCTTTTAGTACCCTGAAAAGTTCTTAAGGCTGACCTTATTTTTTCGAATTCAACGCCGGTTTCGCATGCTACTGCCACTGCTGCCAGAGCGTTTAAAGCATTGTGCCGTCCCGGCACCGATAACTCAATTTCGCCCAGGCGGCTCCCGTTTTTCAGCACTGTAAACACACTGCCCATACCTTCTGTCCGCCAATCAACCATGGCATAATCATATTCCTTATCTTCGCCGTAAAGTAAAATACGTCTGGCAACCTGATCCTTTATCAAGTCGGCAAAGGGGTCGCCACCGTATAGAAGAGCAAATCCATCTGGTCTGACCTGTTCGATAAATTGTTTGAAAGCATTTTGAATGCGCTCAAATGATTTGTAATAATCCAGATGATCGTTTTCAATGTTGGTAACTACGGCAATATAGGGTTGCAAACGCAGAAATGAAGCATCACTTTCGTCTGCTTCGGCTACAAAATAATCACCTTTTCCCAGACAGGCGTTTAGCTTGCTTTCCCGGATTTCACCTCCAACAATGAAAGTCGGGTCCATATTTCCGGCTGCCAGTACAGTATAAATCATGGAAGTAGTTGTTGTTTTGCCGTGGGCCCCGGCAACAGCTATTCCCTTGTAGGAATTCATCATTCGAGCCAGCATTTCCCCTCTTTTGATAACCGGAATATTCCTTTTGCGGGCTTCAAGGACTTCACAATTATCGGAAGGTATAGCCGAAGATATTACTACTAAATCAACTCCTTCCCCAATATTGGAGGATGAATGGCCGTAATTAATTACTATTCCCATCTCTTCAAGACTTTTAGTAATAGTAGTGTTCTGCAAATCAGAGCCGCTAACCTTAGTGCCTTCCTCAGTCAGCACACGAGCAATACCGCTCATTCCTACCCCGGCTATTCCCACCATGTGAACCCAGTGTCCTTCCATAGTGGCCATTTTCTCATCTCCTTCTTATCCATTCCATTAATAGTAGTATTTACACCTTATAGTATGCAAAATTAATAAAAGTGGTGATACTAGCCTGTCCCTTAAAAAAGCGGCCTAATTTAAAGTAATGGCCCCGATTTTATGGCATAATATTTAAATGCCTGAATTCGATCCGCGCAGCGAACCTCAAAGGGAAGCCGTATCCCCACCTGAAATAGCGAATGTCAACCCTTCCGCAGATATTTTGCTTGGGCTATATCTTCCGCATAAAACATGAAACTTGTCCAGCGGCTGAAGAATCCTCTTCTTCAGCGTCTAATTATTTACCGAATTCATTACCACCTCAAGTATCGCTTCTAAAGCATCCGGCCGTGCCTCATGCAATATATTCTTTTTCATGGCGGCCATGGTTTCAGGATTGTTTTTCAACTGCTCTATCTTCTTATATAGAGTATCCCCATCCAGGAACTCATCAATAACCAGCACCGCTGCATTTTTATCCACCAGTGCCCGGGCGTTCTTTTCCTGGTGATTCTCCGCCGCATAAGGATAGGGAATAAGTATGGCAGGTAATCCCATCACCGCCAGTTCGCACAAGGTGCTGGCTCCGGCCCGGCATACCGCCAAATCTGAAACAGCCAGGGCCTGTTCAATATCATACATGTAGGGTTTGAGTTGCAGCTGGCATTTCATCGAATCGATATTGACCCGTGCGGCCAGCTGTTCTTTTATTTCCGCGTAACCATCTTCCCCGGTAATCCAGATAATCTGAATATTTTCCCCGGCATAACGCTCTACTACGTCAAGCATGGCACGGTTTATACTCATGGCCCCCCGGCTGCCGCCAAAAGCTACCAGGCTAAAAGGCTCTTGACTGAGACCCAGGTTTTTCCTGGCCACATCTGCATCGACCTGGACTATCTCAGAACGCACCGGCAAACCGGTAACTTTTACCCGGGCTCCTTTAAAATAAGGGGCAGCTTCTTCAAAGGTGAGCATTACATAGTCCACCCGTTTGGCCAGATTGCGGTTAGCCAGGCCAGGATAAGCATTTTGTTCATGGATAATCGTTTTAGTATTGGTATACGATGCTGCCAGTACCACCGGATATGATACATATCCCCCCGTACCGATGACAATATCCGGTTTAAACTCCCGGATAATGCTTCGGGCCTGCCAAAAACTCAACGGTATTTTAAGCAGTGATTTACTGGCCTTCAGCATTGATGTACGATCAATGCCTCTAATATCCACCGTTTTAAAGTCAAAGCCGGCTTGAGGTACAATAGTACTTTCCATGCCCTTTTCCGTTCCCACATATAAAATTTGGACCGAGGCATCCCGGTCCATTATACCGCGGGCAATAGCCAGGGCCGGATATATATGTCCGCCTGTACCTCCCCCGCTTATTATAACCTTCAATCTTAACACCTCATCTGTAAGTACTGTAACGAGATATATTCAAAAGCAGCCCTACTCCGGTCATGGTAAAGAGCAAGGAAGATCCGCCATAGCTGATAAAGGGAAGAGTAATCCCGGTTACCGGCAACATGCCTGATACTACCCCAATGTTTATCGATGCCTGCAGAATAACCATAACCGTAATACCGGAGGCCAGAATACTGCCAAAGCTGTCCGGAGCATTGATGGCGATTTTAAAACCGCGCCAGGCAAATAATACGAATAGCATTAATACTACAAAGGCGCCAATAAAACCGAGCTCTTCACCCAGAATAGCAAAAATAAAGTCAGTATGCTGTTCGGGCAGATAAAAAAACTTCTGCCGGCTCCGCCCCAGACCCATTCCAAAGAGTCCACCGGAACCAAGCGCGTAAAGTGACTGAATAATCTGAAAGCCTTCATCTCCGGCATATTTCCAGGGATTAATAAACGCTATCATTCTCTCCATGCGATATGGTGCCACCACTATGGCAGCCCCAATGGCAGCCACTCCGGCTGCCGCGATCATACCCAAATGACTCCAGCGGGCACCGGCTACCATCAACAAAAAGAAAACGGTCCCGGCAATAGCGCAGGATGTGCCCAGATCCGGCTGAGCCATTACCAATGCACATATTATGGCCAGAATAACCAGGTATGGCAATACCCCCTGCTGGAAAGATTTAATCTTCTCTATATTATTGTCCAGGCTGCGGGCCATAAACATGATCACAGCCAATTTAGCCAGTTCTGAGGGGGATAAATTAAATGGACCTATCATAAGCCAGCGGCTGGAGCCTTTTACTTCTGTGCCCAGAGGAGTTACGACCAGAATCAGACATACCACGGCTATAAACATTAGTGGTATAGCGAAGTCTTTTAGCCGCGCATAATTGATCTTCATAACCACAATCATGGCTATGATACTGACCAAAGCCCATAACAGCTGCTTCTTAAAAAAATGATAGGCATCGTTATATTGCACATTGGCGGTAACTGCACTTGAACTAAAAACCATTACCAGTCCAATTCCAACCAATGCCAGTGTTGTCATAAAGAGAACGAAATCAGGCGGCCCTTTCTTTAATCTCACTCCTCAACCCTCCTGTCCTCACTTCGCAGCCTGCCCTAGGGCCCCGGTCGGGAGCTGGTCTAAGGACAGCTTTTTCTCTATAAGCGATGCTCTGTGACGGTGTTAAAACTATTCCTTTCGAGCCCGCACCATTTGGCAGAACAAATCTCCTCTTTGTTCATAATTATCAAACATATCCCAACTGGCACAGGCCGGCGACAACAACACCACATCGCCAGGTTCCGACAGTTCTGCCGCCTTGTTGACCGCCGCTTCAAAACTATCTACCTCATTTATATTCTTAAAGCCGGTTTCCATTACCGCTTGTTTAATAATGGCACGGGCTTCACCCAGCAGTACCAGTTCTTTTACCCTTTTATTTACCAGCCGGGCCAGAGGCCGAAAATCGGAGCCCTTGCTGCGACCGCCTAAAATCAGTACCAATGGTTCAGCAAATGATTCAATCGCCTTTATAGTCGACTCAGGATTGGTTCCCTTGGAATCATTTATGTAGAGTACCCCGTTTTTTATACCTACTTCTTCCATACGATGCCGAATCCCCTTAAATTCGGCCAGTGCTTTGTGCAATACCTCCGCATTGACCCCGGCCGCCCAGGCCATGGCTGTCGCGCATAATATATTCTCCAGATTATGCCTGCCCCTCAGCTTGATCGCGCTGGCCGGACAAATCCGGGCACTCCGGTTCTTAATCTTAACTTTAATATACCCATTTTCAATATAAGCACCCTGATCCAAAACCCGCTCGGTGGAAAAGAATACCACCTCAGAGCGGCACTTTGCCGCCATCTTACGTAAAATATTATCTTCATAATTTAAAATGACAAAATCATCTGCATTCTGATTGGCAAAAATTCTGGCTTTAGCCTCGATATATGCTTCCAGGGTCTTATGGCGGTCCAGATGGTCGGGTGTAATATTAAGTATACCGGCAATGTGGGGATGAAAAGAAATGGTGGTGGCCAGTTGGAAGCTCGAAATTTCAGTGGCAAGCTCTCCTTCCGGCATTTGCTCGATCAGCCCGGTCAACGGTACGCCGATATTCCCCCCGGCGGCAGCTTTCCTGCCATCCTGCTGCAGAATGAAATGCAACAGAGAGGTTGTCGTTGTTTTTCCGTTGGTACCGGTGATGGCATATATATTTACATCAGGCGATTTAATCCGGTAAGCCAGCTCCACTTCGCCCATAACAGGTATATCCAGAGCGCGGGCCCGGGCCACCGGTTCAACATCCAGCGGCACGCCGGGACTTGGTACAACGATATCAAACTTATCTTTATCCACCACCGGGTATTTTCCGCAGCAGCAAACTGCTCCCAGTTTCTCAATCCGGTTTAAAATGTCATCACCCAGCTGGTCTCTATCCTTAATATCGCAGGCAGTAACTGCAGCCCCCCGGCGGACCAGTGAGTTTATGGCAGCCACTCCACTGCGTGCTATACCTATGACCAGAACTTTTTTACCTTCAAACTCCATTTCACGCACTTCCTAACCAATGTTTCTATAACTTAAAATACCAATAAGGGCAAAAATGAAAGCAGCCATCCAGAAGACTTTGACTACTTTAGTTTCCGCCCAGCCTTTTAATTCAAAATGATGATGCAGGGGACTCATTAAAAATACCCGCCGTCCGGTGGTCTTAAATGATATAACCTGAATGATTACGCTTAAGGTATCAATGACATAAACTCCTCCGATTATTAACAAGGCCAGCTCGGACCCGGTTAGAGCACCTATGGCTGCCAGAGCCCCGCCTAGGGCCATCGACCCGGTATCCCCCATAAAAACCCGGGCCGGATAGTGATTAAACAATAAAAAGCCCAGACAGGCACCCACCAGCGCACCGCTGAAAATAAGTAAATTATAATGCGAAGTCATAATACAAACTATACCCAGCGCCATTGCCGCAAAAACTGTAACTCCAGCCGCCAGTCCATCCAACCCGTCGGTCAAATTAACGGCATTGGAAGTAGCCACCAGGACCAGAATTAAGAAAGGAATATACATATAACCCAAATCTATTAAATGACCGCTGAAAGGTACTACGATCGATGTACCCCGGTGGAAATGATAAATCAATAAAATACCCAGGGTCAATCCCACCAAAAGCTGTAACAGCAGTTTTTCACGTGCCCTTAAACCAAGTGAACGTTTTAAAACTACTTTAATATAATCATCCCAAAAACCTATGGCACCAAAAGCAATCATAACCAGTACCGCCGTAAGGACTTCCGCACTGGCTCCGGCCATCAGAAAACTTGCTACCATTACTGCAGTAACAATTATGATTCCACCCATAGTTGGGGTACCGGCTTTAACATAATGCCTTTTAGGTCCTTCTTCGCGAATGCTCTGTCCTACTTTGAGCCGGTGCAGAAAAGGAATCATAAAAGGCCCCATGGCAGTTGATACGGCTGCTGCAATTCCTATAGCGAGTAAAGTATTTATAATATATCCTTTCATCATGAGGTATGCCTCCCGAATTTATGACATCCATTCTTCTAACAAAGTCTCCAGTTGCATGCCTCTGGATGCCTTGAAAAGTACAATGTCTCTTTTACTTACATGCTTTTTTAACCAGGTCACGCATTCATCACGATCCAGAAAATGCTTTACCGCCTCTTGCTCCATTCCTGCTTCCAGAGCGGCACTGGCAATATGAGCCGACCTCTCTCCCAGAGCAACCAGCACATCAATACCCAATTCAGCCGCCATTTTCCCCACTTTCATATGACCCGGCACCTCATAGGTGCCCAATTCCAGCATATCCCCCAGGACAGCGACCTTTCTGGCCTTCCTGTCCAGTTTGCAGGCCAGCTGTAGTGCTGCCGTGACTGATACCGGATTGGCATTATAAGTATCGTTGATGGCTTTGCCTCCACCGGGCAAGTCAATAATATGCAAACGGTTGTGGCTGCATTGAAAATCCTTAATTCCCTTTTTGATGTCGTCTATTGATACTCCCAGCAGATAGGCCGCAGCGGCTGCAGCGGCAACGTTTCCAGCCAGTTCCGGCGCCGGCAGGGGAAAATAAAAAACGTCTTTTTCATCCAATATCCTTAACTCGATATTGATGCCTGCTTCCGCATTGCTGATATTTACTATTTCAATATCACAATCCCGGTTGGTACCGAAAGTGTATTTCTTGCAATTGAAAACAGCGGCCGTCTTCACCAGCAAATGGTTATCACCGTTTATAACCGCAAAACCATCCGGCCCAATATTTTCAAGTATCTCACATTTGGCCAGGGCAATATTCTCCAAACTGCCCAAAGTCTCAAGATGTACCGGCTCGACATTGGTTATGATAGCACAGGTAGGCCGGGCAATCAAAGCCAGTTTTGCTATTTGCCCTTTGGCCCGCATCGCCAGTTCCACTACCGCCGCCTGATGATCCGGTTCCAGATCCAGCAGGGTAAGCGGCAGGCCTATTTCATTGTTGAAATTACCGCTGGTCTTAAGGGTCTTGCGGTCCTGGCTGAGACAATTGGCCAGAATATCCTTGGTTGTGGTTTTTCCCACGCTGCCGGTAACTCCAACCACCGGCAGCTGGAAATCATTGCGGTAGCCTGCCGCCAAGTTTTGTAAGGCTTCTAAAGTATCTGGTACCAGAATCACTCCGGCTTTAGTGCAGTCCTTGGTTATTTTAGAGACTACCACGGCGGCAGCTCCCTGGTTGATGGCATTAAGAATAAAATTATGTCCGTCAAAATTTTCTCCGTCTAGCGCAAAAAATAAAGCCCCGGGCTTTAAATTACGCGAATCGGTGCTAATATTGGTAATGGTCTGTCCATTATGGTGCAGTATTTTCCCACCGGTATGATGGGCAATATACTCTAAGGTCAAGTTCATAAGCTGTTTATTTTCCTTTCAAATATTCTGTCGCTACTATGCGGTCATCAAAATCAAGCACCTGGCCTTTGACCAGTTGATAAGTTTCATGTCCTTTGCCGGCAATGACTACCATGTCACCTTTGCGGGCCAGAGTAACAGCATGGCGAATAGCTTCCCGGCGATCTACTATGATCGCATAGCGTGCTCCCGCTACTTTTTCGACACCGGGAATTATGTCATTTATAATAGCCTGGGGTTCTTCACTGCGCGGATTATCGGAAGTAACTACCGTAAAGTCACTGTACCGGGCAGCTATTTCACCCATTAATGGTCTTTTAGTCTTATCGCGGTCACCGCCACAGCCAAAAACGGTTATTAATCGTTTTTCCACCAGCTGTTTGGCCGTTGTCAGTATGTTTTCAAGTCCATCCGGGGTATGGGCATAATCAACTATAACAGTGAAATCCTGACCGGCATCAACCTGCTCGAATCTACCCGGAACCCCTTTAACTTTTTGCAGGGCGGCTTTGATGACAGCAGGTGCAATACCTTCCTTCAGAGCAAAAGCAATGGCGGCCAGAGCGTTGTATACGCTGAAAAGACCGATGAGTTGGATATTTATATCAAAACTCCCGCCGCTGTAGTTAACTTTAAATTTGGTACCTTTTAATCCGGTTTTTAAATTTACCGCTTTTACATCGGCCGACTGGCTGATGCCATAAGTATAGGCCAGTGCACCGGCGGTATTTATAAAATCAGCCGCATAAGCATCATCGGCGTTAATTATACAAAATGTATTATCTGCCGCTGGAATCTGTTTGAAAAGTTTCAGCTTGCAGTTTTTATATTCTTCCATGGTTTTGTGGTAGTCGAGATGGTCCTGGGTCAAATTGGTAAATACTGCCACATCAAAATTGATTTTATCTACCCGGCCCAGGTCTAAAGCATGGGATGAAACTTCCATAACTACCCCATCGCCATGATGCCGGCGGACAATATCCATAAACTCTTCAATCTCCAGTGCTTCAGGAGTGGTGCGTCCTATTTCATGTTCGTAATCATCTATGCGGGTATAAAGGGTCCCTATAATGCCCGTCTTTTTCCCTGCTTCCTGCAAAATAGCCTGAATCAGATGGGTGGTGGTGGTTTTGCCATTGGTCCCGGTCACACCGATAATCCTCAAATCCTTGGAAGGTTCGTTATAGAAATTGGATGCCAGAATAGGTAGGGCTAATCTGGTATTTTCAGTACACACCAGGGTTACCGTACCGGGCACATCAATTTCCCTTTCAGCCAGTACCGCCACCGCACCTTGCGCAACGGCCTGTTCAGCGTAAAGATGTCCATCGGTCGTAAACCCGGTAATGCATACAAAAAGGAACCCTGGTTTAACCTGCCTGGAATCATAAGCAATACCTTCAATATTACCATCCAAATTACCCTTCAACACAGTATATGGTATATGGTTGATTACCTGCTTCAATTTCAATTTCAACTGCTCCTTTCAGCCTCTGGATAAAGCTTTATTCGCCTATCGGTTGAAAACGCACCTCAATAGTTGAGCCGCGGGCCACCACCCGGCCTGCTGCCGGTGATTGCTCATATGAAAGTCCATATCCCTGGGGCACCAGATGTAGTCCTAAATCAGCCAGTATTCCGGCTACCTCTTTCATCGACTTTCCTTCCAGGTCAGGAATGGTTACATCTCCACTGGTATTATCTTTATCATTAGGAGAAAGATATATTATTACTTGTGAACCACGATTAATTTTAGTATTGGGCCTGGGAACCTGCTGCCACACAATATTTCCGGAACCGCTGGTTTTGGCATTCAAACCCCGGCTGCTGAGGGTCGATAAAGCCTGGGACAAAGGTAAGTTCACCACATCGGGAACCACTACCAGTTCAGCATTATCCGGGGTATTCTTGATGCTGCCTTCAGCCAGAGGCACCTCCAGATAACGCAGCGAATCCCGTATTATTTCCCTTACCCCCGGAGCGGCCACCCAACCTCCATAATAAGGGTAACCTTTGGGAGTATCCACCACCAGCAAACATACCAGACGAGGATTGTCGGCCGGTGCAAAACCAATAAAAGAGGCTACATACTCATTGGCCATATAGCCGCCGGTAGGAGATATCTTCTGGGCCGTACCCGTTTTCCCGCCTACCCGGTATCCGTCAATAAATGCGTTCTTTCCGGTTCCGTTGGTAACCTCACCTTCGAGAATCATACACAGTTCATGGGCCGTATCAGGTGATATTATCTGTTTAACCACCTTGGGTTCATTCTTCTTAATGATTTTACCGGAATTATCTACCACCTGTTTCACCAGGTGCGGTTGCATTAATTTTCCCCCATTAGCTACAGCAGAAACCGCTGTAATTAATTGGATAGGTGTAACCGCATTGGCCTGCCCCATGGACATGGTGGCCAGATCTATCTGTTTGGCACGACTTTGCGGAACCAATATCCCGGTCGCTTCGCCGGGAAGATCAATTCCGGTTTTCTGGCCAAAACCAAAGGCACGAATATATTGATAATACTTTTCCATGCCTAAATCAAGTCCTACTTTTACGAATCCCACATTGCATGAATTCTCAACAATCTGGGCAAAAGTCTGGCTGCCATGGGCTTTGCCGCTGGAACAGCGGATAGTTTCCTTGCCAACTTTTACATATCCAGGACAATAAAACCGGCTGGATGAATTAACGGTTCTTTCTTCCAAAGCCATGGCTGCAGTTGTGATTTTCATAGTGGAACCAGGCTCATAAACATCGTTGATAGCAAAATTTCTCCGGTTACTGGCCGGGTAATCACTATATTTGTTGGGATCAAAAGTAGGTCTGGAAGCCATGGCCAATATTTCACCGGTAGCAGGATCCATGACAATAGCAGTGGCCGCACGAGCCTGGTGGTCCTTAAAAGCCTTGTCAAGTTCACGTTCTGCTATATACTGGATAGTTTCATCAATAGTAAGTACCAGATTGGCACCATCAACCGGTGCAATATAGCGGTGGGTCGCCTCCGGAATTGCTCGGCCGGCCGCATCATGTTCGATGACGATGCGTCCTTTGGTGCCTCCCACCAGTTTATCGTAATATTTGTCAATCCCTTCCAAACCGGTATTATCTGTCCCGGAAATACCCAGGATATGACTGACCAGGGTTCCCTTAGGATAATAACGCCGGCTCTCTTCGGTCAGATCGATACCCGGCAGCTTCATAGCCCGGATTTTTTTAGAATTCTCCGGTTCGATCTGCCGCTTCAGCCATTCAAATGAACTTTGCCGGGTAATACGCGCATATAATTTGTCTTCATCCATTTTCAATACCGGCGCCAGCTTATGAGCAATCTCTCTCTGCTGGCCGGAACGGCGTACTTCAGCTGGAATGGCGTATACTGAATCAGCACTTACCGAAATGGCAAGCTCTTTGTTATTACGGTCATATATTATACCTCTTTTTGATTCTACCGGTACATCTCTCATGCGATTCTGAATGGCTTTTTCTGATAAATCAGCCCCTCTTACGAACTGAACCCAGAATATCCTGCCACCCAGGATTAAAAAGCCTACTGTAAATAAGAAAAAAAGCGTGGCTATACGCTTTCTTAATAGCAAACTGGTGGTTTGCATAAACCAGCCACCTCTTTATTTATTTTAGAATTACCTAACGGGACATCTTAGCAATAGTTTGATAGGTCTTCTGCAATATATTTGATCCTATTGTATGCTGTTTGGAAACGTCACCCTTGGGTACCTCAGCTGTCTTGACCGGTTCAGGTTGTGCTGCAATCTGTAACACTGAACTGATATCCGGTTTGTACATGTCCAGTTCTTTTACCGCCACCGTTTCAACCCGTTGCAGTGATGTTTCGGTAGCAATCTGGTATTCGATGCGTTTGTTGGAGGTTTCCAGATTGTTAATCTGTTTCTCCAAATCTACTATCTGATAACCCAAAGTGGCGCTTTTTATACATAGATATACAAGCACCAATGCATAGGCAAACAGTAATACAGCAGCTTTTACAACCACTACTCTCTTTCCATTGACGCGGGTATAAGTGCGTCTTACCATGGCAGTCCTGGCTTGTTGCTCCGACCTATCAAGACCTTCTGCATTCCGGGCATAACTTTGTGCCTGTATCATATTATTCTCACTGCCTCTCCCTTAGAACTATAATCTGGTTGCAACCCTTAGCCTGGCGCTGCGCGCGCGCGGGTTCACCTGACATTCCTCTTCTGAAGGTTCAACCGGTTTACGGGTAGTAATCTTTAATTCCGGCTGGTGGTGACATACACACACCGGCAACTCCGGCGGACAGATGCAGCCCCGGGCTTTATCCGCCATAAAGTGTTTAACTATTCTATCCTCCAGGGAATGAAAGGTTATAATGCATAATCTTCCACCTGGCTTAAGAGCCTGAAAAGCCTGGGGTAAAACCGCTTCCAGAGCTTCCAGTTCACCATTAACCCGGATTCTCAAAGCCTGGAAGGTTCTCCGGGCGGGATGCTTTTCTCTCTGATAACGGGCTGGAACGGCTGTTTTTATAATATCCACCAGTTCCAGGGTGGTATCAATCGATTTATCCTTACGCTGCATAATAATCGCCCGGGCAATCCGGCGGGCAAACTTTTCTTCCCCGTATTTGAAAATTATGCGGCTGATTTCTTCTTCCTCAAATTCATTTACGATCTGCCAGGCATCCAGGGCCTGGCTCTGATCCATGCGCATGTCCAAGCGGGCATCTTCATGAAAACTGAATCCCCGGGCGGCATCATCCAGTTGAAAAGACGATACTCCCAAATCAATCATTATTCCATCAACTGCAGATATTCCTTGTTCTTCCAGTCTCTGTGACAGGTATCGGAAATCAGATTGTACAAACTTGATTTCGGAGGGGGAAAATGATTCCCTGGTTTTATTCAGTACCCCGGCATCTTTATCCAGCCCTATAATGGTAGCATCCGCTTCCAGTCTGGAGGCCAGCAATCGCAAATGTCCTCCGCCTCCAACCGTGCAATCTACATAAATCCCCTGCGGATCAGTAATTAGATTAGTAATGGTTTCTTCCAACAATACCGGCAAATGCAAAATCGTTCACTCCTATAGGCCCAGATCAACCAGGCTTTCAGCCAAACTCTCGTATGAAGCGGCTGCTGTTTCCGTATAGTTTGTCCATTTTTGGTGGGCCCAAATCTCAACTCGTGAACCTACCCCAATAATTATCAAGTCTTTATCTATGCCGGCATATTCTCTCAGACTATTAGGCAATAAAACCCGTCCCTGTTTGTCAATATCCAGTTCAGCTGCACCGGCAAAAAAGAAACGGGCGAAAGAACGTACGTCAGCTCGCGTAAAGGGAAGAGCATGCAGTTTTTCTTCAATTCTGTTCCATTCTTCCATCTGATAAAGGAAAATACAATTATCCAGACCTTTAGTGGCAACAAACTTTATCCCCAGTTCATCACGAAACTTTGCCGGTATAGTAATTCTGCCTTTCGGGTCTAATGAATGTTGGTATTCTCCCAAGAACATATGTTCTTCCCCTTTTAGTAAAATTTCAGGGATATCACTCCACTTTGCTCCACTTCATTCCACCTTATTCTATTAGCCCGAATTGATATCCTTCTTTGTGAAAAAAGTAACAAGAGGTTTTCTTCCAGCTAAACCGCAATTTTCGGGTTGGTTATTAGTCTAAGAATGGCGAACTTTAGGAATGGAAGGAGAATTTTGAGCTGGCAAACTTTTCTAAAAATGTGCGTATAGTCATAAGCTGCTGGTCCTTTGCCAGGAACACTTTCCGCACGGTTCTTCTAGTCTATTGGACCCATATGGGATTAGAAAAGATCCAGGGCCGGTATGTCAAGTGATGGCGGATATGCACTTCAATGCGGTAAACACCTTCAGTTATATTCCTTAATATATGTTTTTTCCCATAGCTTACCCGGGCTATCTGACCATTCTTAATTATGGTTGCCCGCGCAGGAAAAGGGGTATACACATATAAATACATTCCTTCCTGATATTCTGCTTTATCCCCTGGCAGCCAGGCTTGCTGTTCATTTCTGATTTCGAATCTAAAGCCCCGGCTGTTTTGGTAGTAATCACAGGCTACCCAGCTTCGTCCCCGGCGCAGGGCGGAATAGACCGTTTCCCGGTCTTTCCGCTCATTGCCCTTAAGAGCAGATGCCGTTATTACATGGACGTTAATCATTTTAAAGCATAAATCATAGGGTGATATCCGGAGGCGAAAAATACCTATTTTCACAGAAGCTCCATGTGCATCGGAGCCCCCGTACAGCATTACCGGCTTTCCCTGGATATGGTATTCGTCCAATTTTGCCATTACCTCGGGATAGGGCCCGACTAAACTGCCGGCCGGGTTTAAAAGCAGCCATACTCCGGTGAAAAAACCTTTAATTCCGTCACGCCACTGGGACAGGAAGTTCCATATTTCAATTCCCTGAAAACCGGTGACATTCCAATCCAGCCAGGGATATGTCTTACTCTTTTTATAAAGGGGAGAGCCTTTTTCAAAGGGATGGGCTATAATGCCAAATCCCCCCTGCCGGTTAACTTCATCAATCACCTGCTGAGGACGGCCGGTGTTTGCTGCAATCACCCGTCTGACATCCATAGCCAGGTAATGATTGGCATAATCATTAACTTCCATTCCGACCAGGACCAGTACCCCTTTCTGGTATCCCTGCCGCTGCTGGCCTTTGAGGGTACCATGATCAGTGATAATAATAAAATCAAGCCCGCATTGCGCTGCAATTGAGGCAATCTCCTCTATACTGTTATGTCCATCGGAATATGAAGAATGAATATGAATATTCCCGATATACTCCGCCATTTCTTGCCCTCCCCTTTTTCTCTATTTTATCATCACAACCATTCATGAAAACGCATATATCTCATATCCTATCCTATGAGGCAGATTATGCCGAGGTGGGATATTAAGAACGCTTGCACCCGGACTTGGATCACGGAGGCCGGCGGTTAGGCATAGCCCTTTTACTCCATGGTATTGGGGTAAAAATTCAGCGGCATTCATAATATTCAGCGTCTTCAGCGTCTAAGTTTCATATTAATACTTATTCCCGATGGCGCATAAAAAAACAAGGGTTTGAAAGAATAATTCCAATCCCTTGTTTGTTGCATCCCTTCTGAAAAAGAAACGCTAAATATTACAGCTGGTAAAGCTGTGTTTCTTCCACAAATTTTATGCCTTTACGTTTGAAAGTCTCGCTGGTCAGTGTAAAATCCTCAACCTTAAAAATAACCAGGGCATTTTCCTCCGCAGTACCGAGGAAAGCGTAAAGATACTCAATATTGAGATTTTCTTCCGCCATCTGTTCCAGAACCGTAGCCAAACCGCCTGGTGAATCTGGCACCTCCACCGCAATTACTTCGGTCTCACTTACAGTGAAGCCCGCTTCTTTGAGTATCTTGTAGGCTCGTGCCGGTTCATTGACGATAATCCGTAATATCCCAAAATCTGAAGTATCGGCAATAGACAAAGCCCGGATGTTTATTCCCGCTTCACCCAATACCCGGGTTACATTTGATAATCTCCCGGCTTTGTTTTCCAAAAATACTGATATTTGTTTTGCCATCAATCATCCCTCCTTTAATTATTGCTGCACCGGTTTTTTACTTAATGTAATATCCCAGGGATAGACCTTTAAATATTATTCTATCCGAGGGCATGGTTCTCCTGCATATATTGTAAATCCTTACAAAAATGTGAAATAGGACAAGTATTGCATGCTGGTTTACTTTTTTTACATTTGCTTGCACCCTGGGCAACCAATAAGGCATGATATTCATTATACATGGAAACATCGGGTTTCAGGTTATGGTGCATAAATGACTGGACCTGGGCATAATCGGCCGTGGCGGCAGTTAACCCTAAACGGCTGAAAATACGGCGAGTATAAGCATCTACCACAAAGATAGGATAGTTTCCTGCATAGAGCAAAATAGAATCTGCCGTTTCCTCGCCTATCCCCCATACCGAAAGAAGCTCACAACGCAGAGTCTTCAGGGGCTGTTGCATCATAAGGTCGATATCACCTTGATAAGAGTCTTGTATATATTGGATCAAAGCTTTGATTTTTCTGGCTTTCTGACGATGATAAAGCGAAGTGTGAATAATCTCGGCCAGTTCTGTTGCGGGTATGGCCGCCAGTTTAGGTAAGTCCAGCAGACCGGCATTTTTTAAAGCGCTAATCGATTTTTCAACATTTTTCCAGGCCACCGCCTGAGTGAGGATAGCCCCCACCATGATTTCAATCCTGGTTTCTCCCGGCCACCACCCTCTGGGCCCATAATAATCCAGCAAATTCGAATATATATCTTTCAATACTCTTTTATTGTTCATTACAAATCCCATTTTCTCGCAACCTGCCGACATTAAGAAGGGACCCCAAGGAATTTATTTCCAATATCATGCCTTCTAGAGGCCGAAGCCTTCTCCAATCCGGGGACATTCCTTACTTCGGTCCGCACAGCGGACCTGAAAGGAAGGTGTGTCCCCTGCTGGAATAGCGAGAGTAAAACCTTTGCCAATATTATCCAATATAAAAAAAGCCCCACCGAGCCGTGAAGCCGTAGTTTAAACCTGCATTGCAGGTGGGTGCCCTCCCACATGTTTCATGTGTCCCAATTAAGGGCATGCAGTTCACATGTGACGTCCAGGCTCCCTTAATTTTTGTGTTGGCAAAAACTTAACGGCTATTCACGCACACAGCAGGGATTTTCTGTATAAGATTACTTTTCTTGCTCCAATAATACCACAGAATGCTGTATTCTTCAAGCTTAGCGGGTTAGGAAGAGTTTCACAAAATTTACTTTTCCCGTATCTTGAGAGACAACTCTCTGAGTTGTTTGGCATCAACCGTTGAGGGTGCCTCAGTCATTGGACAGGATGCACTCTGGGTTTTGGGAAAAGCCATAACATCCCTGATGCTGTTTCGTTTTGCCATCAACATGATCAGACGGTCGATACCAAATGCTATTCCGCCGTGGGGAGGAGTACCATATTCGAATGCTTCCAGGAGATAGCCGAATTTATCATGGGCTTCATCCATACTCAGGCCAATCGTGGCAAACATCTTTTCCTGCCAGTCTCTCCTATGTATTCTTATGCTGCCTCCGCCGATTTCAACACCATTTAGTATCAAATCATAAGCCCGGGCCCTGACCCTGGCAGGCTCTGTGTCCATCATTTCATAATCATCCGCGCGGGGCGAGGTGAATGGGTGGTGCATGGCGACATAACGTTTTTCTTCATCGTTGTATTCAAACAGCGGGAAATCAACTATCCAGCAAAAGGACAGCTTGTTTTCATCAATCAGGTCCAACCTCCGGGCCAGTTCCAGCCGTAAAGCTCCTAAAACTCTGGCTACTACTGCAGCGCTGTCGGCACCAAATAAAAGCAGGTCCCCGGGCTCGGCCTCCAGTGCCTTAAGTACCGCTTCCATCTGTTCCTGATTGAAAAACTTGGTTATCGGTGACTTAAGTTCATTTTCGGTTACAACTATCCAGGCCATTCCTTTGGCTCCATTTTGAACTGCCATCTTTCCTAAATCATCAATTTCCCGGCGGGAAAAAGAAGCACATTTTTTGGCATTAATAGCCCTTACCACACCTCCGCCTGCAATGGCACCGGAAAATACCTTGAAGTTAACCCCCCGGACGGTTTCCGTAAGATCAACAATCTCCAGTCCAAAACGCAGGTCAGGCTTATCAGAGCCGTACTTGCTCATGGCATCATCATAGGTCATGCGCAGGAATGGCGGAGTAAGTTCCTGTCCGAGGCCCTGGCTGAATATCTGTTTCATCATTCCCTCGACCAGCTCCATAATATCATGCTCATCAATAAATGACATTTCCATATCAAGCTGAGTAAATTCGGGCTGCCGGTCTGCTCTTAAATCCTCGTCTCTGAAACAGCGGGCAATCTGAAAATATCTTTCCATTCCCGCCACCATCAATATTTGTTTATATAGCTGCGGCGACTGCGGCAGGGCATAGAACTCGCCCGGATGCAAACGGCTGGGCACCAGATAATCCCGTGCCCCTTCCGGAGAGCTCTTGGAGAGGATGGGGGTCTCTATTTCCATAAAACCACGATCATCCAGGTAATCGCGCATAATTTTAATGACTTTATGCCTGAGTACAAGGTTTTTCTTCATCTCCGGACGCCTTAAGTCCAGATAACGATAGCGCAGCCGCAAGGTTTCATCAACATCAATATTATCTTCAATATAGAAGGGAGGAGTTTTGGCAGTATTGAGGACTTCAAGCTCCCGGGCATAGATTTCCACTTTGCCGGTAATGAGGTTAAGGTTTTCAGTATCTGCAGGTCTTAAACGGACCTCGCCCTTTACGGCAATTACATATTCACTGCGGATTTGTTCGGCAGCGTGAAAAGATTCGATATCAACCTCAGGGCTAAAGACTACCTGAATCAAGCCGGAACGATCCCTCAGATCGACAAAAATCAGTCCGCCATGATCTCTGCGGGTATCCACCCAGCCGGTTAATACTACTTCCTGTGCAGCCATATCGGTGGTGACTGCAGTTGCGCTATGAGTCCTCTTCATTATAATTTCCTCCTATAGTACTAGCTTTTTTATATTTTCTACCAGTTCATCATCATCATCTAATTTGAACTGTTCCCCGGTTTCCATATTTCTAACCGTACAGTATCCTTTTTCTATTTCATCCTGTCCCAGCATGACGACCAGGCGGGCACCAAGCTTGTTGGCATATTTCATCTGGGCTTTGGAACTTCGGTCATTATAATCCCGGTCGGCCCTGATACCGGCCCGGCGCAAGCGTTTAAGTATTTTGAATCCCTGTTTTTCATATTGATGGTCCATAATCGCTACAAAAACATCAAGCGGTGCATGATGAACATCGGCCGGTAAACCCTCCAAAGCCAGCAACAAGCGCTCCAGTCCGAGCGCAAATCCAACTCCGGGCAAATCCGGTCCGCCGCATTCCTTCACCAGGCCGTTATAGCGCCCGCCTCCGCCCACCGCACTTTGAGCTCCAATACCGGGAATGTGAATTTCGAACGCCGTATTGGTGTAATAGTCAAGTCCCCGGACCAGATTATCGTCCTGTACATAGGCTATATCATTGTCGGTAAGCGTTTGTTTGACCTCGGCATAATGTTTCCTGCAATCGTCACAAAGGCTGTCCGCTATAGAGGGACAACCGGCTATGGCCCGGCGGCAGGAATCTATTTTACAATCCAGTACCCGCAGGGGATTCTGGCGATATCTGACTTTACAATCATCACATAGCTGGTCTTGTAAAGGTGCAATATAATTGATCAGGCGAGTACGATATTCCTGCCTGCATACCGGACATCCCACTGTATTAAGATGGAGTTCATACTCGTGCAGGCCCAGGTTATGCAATATTTCTACCAGCAGCATGATTACTTCCGCATCCAGATGAGGATTATTGCTGCCGAAAGCCTCGACTCCGAATTGATGGAACTGTCTGTAGCGTCCGGCCTGAGGACGGTCGTAACGGAACATGGGACCCGCATAGTACCACTTGATGGGCAATGTTCCCCCGGTCAGCTTGTGTTCAATAATGGAACGTACGCATGAGGCGGTGCCTTCCGGCCTTAAAGTCAGACTGCGCTTGGATTTGTCCGTAAATGTATACATCTCTTTGGTTACTATGTCGGTAGTTTCACCCACACCGCGCTGAAACAGCTCGGTATGTTCAAACAGAGGCATCCTTACTTCCTGATAACCAAAGGCTTCAGCGGTTTGTTTTATAACTTGCTCCAAATGCTGCCACCGATTCGCATCAGCCGGCAGAATATCATATGTACCCCGTGGGGCTTTTATTTCCATGACAATAGCCTCCGTGCCAAATTATTTCTTGCCTAATTCTAATTTAAGGCCCTCAGGTTGTCAACTTTACGCCGCACCAGAGCCGGTATTGCCGTGCAATAACTGTCCGGGTCGGTGGGGTTATATAAGGAAGTTATTTTTCCGCGGGAATCTATCAGCTTGGTGGCTGCTCCGCCCCCAATCCCGATAATAGTCTGTCTTTCCTCTATCATCTGAATGTTAAAACGGCAGAAACAACCAGGCAGACTGTAACCGGTATTTTCCGCGTCGGTTCGCATATATTTCTGCCGGTAGAGATAATAAGGTTGATAGCCTTCATCCCTGAGTTTAGCCTGCATGCTGGCCAGTCCTGCTTTTATGGGATCATCCTTTTGCCAGCTCAAACCTTCAATCCTGGCCAAATCGGAGCCTTTCTTGGCGGCCAGGGTGTGCAGGGTAATGTTTTCCGGTTTTAGCTCCAGGGCCTGAGCTATGGTGGAATTATAATCTTCCTGATCTTCCCCCGGCAAACCGACGATCAAATCCATGTTGATACGGTCTATACCAGCCTGGCGGGCCCATTCCACCGCGGCGCCAACATCCCGGCTAGTATGTTGGCGCCCGATTCTTTTTAAGGTAACATCATTCATGGTCTGGGGATTAATGCATAGCCGGCTGATTCCAACCTTTTTAAACAGCTCCATCCGCCGGCTGGATAATGTATCCGGGCGTCCTGCTTCCAAAGTTATTTCCCGGGTTACGGAGGATATATATTTTTCATGCAAAAGCTCAAACAAGGTATTAATATCTTTATCGGCCAGGACCGTAGGGGTTCCTCCCCCTATATAAATGGTTTGGACTCCCAGCCCCAATTCTTTAAGTACCTTTCCTATATCGTCCATTTCCTGCCCTAAAGCTCGTACATATGGCTCCACCTGTTCCGGATAACTTTTCAGTACCGCTCCCGGAAAGGAACAATAGAAACAGCGACTGGGACATAGAGGAATTCCTATATATATGCTCACTAAATGGTGGGCTGCTGACTCTTCCAGATAAGAGCGGTTATTATAGGCCACTTCCATTAAAAGTCGAGCCCGGGAGGCGGTTATTAAGTACTTTTGCTGCAGTTCTCGCATAATCTGAGCCTGTCCCAAGCCCCGGTCCAGCATGCGATGAACCAGCTTGACCGGACGCACACCGGTCAGAAGGCCATAATCATTAAGGCCGGACCCGCAGTGCCGGCACAGTAAACGATAGGCAAAAGCACGGGCCAGCCAGCGTTTCGAACCGGATGCTGCTGTTTCCTCCGTCAAAGGGCAATTCTGCCGGTCCTCCGTTCTCTTCCCGTCCACCTGGATACTGCCGTATAAACACAATGCTTTCTCTTCCACCCGGCCCTGCAAAAAAATCCGATTAGGGCATTCGGCATCTTCTCCGCCCATTTTAATATTAAATTGAGGGAAAGCCATCCGGACCAGTTCATGAACACCATGAAATATCTGCTCCGGCTCAGTCTGAATGATAATATCTATTTTCTTCCCTCCTATGTACATCTAAAAAAGCTTCCCACCAAAATGTAAGAGAAGCTTTTTAGCAATAAGTATAGCGGTAATTATGCCGGGCTTGGGGTATTAAGAACGCTTGCACCCCGGACTTACAGTAGTATAGGGTGAATATTGTAGCTGCATTGATATATTGCTGGTAGTCTTATGGTAGAAACTAGTGCTTCCTCTATGGTATTTAGAGTAAGAACTCAGCGTCATTCATAATAATCAGCGTCTTCAGCGTCCATTTTCTAATTAATATTACAGAAACGGATTATGCTTTCTTTCAAAACCTATCGTGGTAGACGGGCCGTGTCCGGGATAAGCTACTACATCATCGTCGTAGCAAAGTAATTTATTTTTGATATTGCTGATAAGCTCTTCATAGGAACCGCCGGGAAAATCAGTCCGGCCGATTGAACCCTGAAAAAGGGTATCACCTACAAAAATTATATTTCCGGTCTTCAGGCATATACCTCCGGGGCTGTGGCCGGGAGTATGAATAACTTCCAACTCGACCGTATTGCCTATTTTAATAATATCTCCATCTTTAAGCAGCTGGTCGGCCGCAGGACTGGTTACTTTCGAACCCATTAAAAAAGAAAAATTGGAGGCAGAGTTAACCAGCATTTTGGCATCTGCCGAATGGATCAGTATTTTGGCCCCGGTAGCGTCTTTTACCGCGCGATTGGCCCCGATATGGTCAATATGTCCATGGGTATTTATGATATAGATGGCTTTCAGATTGTCTTCCTGCAGCAAGCGCAGTATTCCACGGGAATTGCCGCCCGGATCGATAACCGCGACTTCTTTGGTCTCTTCACAGCCAACAATATAGCAATTTTCAGCCATACTGCTGATTTCAATGCCTTTTAATATCATTAAGTATCCTCCTCCAAAATAACCGATATTTTATTTATGTTCTTCAATTAGGCTTAAAATATTTTCTCACTGTCCAATATTATAGTGCAAGGTCCCTGATTTTCAATAGACAGTTTCATATTAGCCCCAAAAATGCCAGTTTGTACCTTTAGCCCCTGCTCTTTAACATAGTTCAAACAATAATTGAAAAGTGGTAAAGCCGCTTCAGGTAATTCTGCCATATCAAATCCAGGCCGGCGTCCCTTACGGCAATCGCCATAAAGAGTAAACTGGCTGACCAGCAGCAGTTCCCCTTGGACCTCAAGTAAAGATCGGTTCATTTTACCATTTTCATCCTCAAAAATTCTGAGGTTTAGTATTTTGTCCATCATATACCGGCTTTCCGCCGGGGTATCGCCCTTTTTTATGCCCAGCAGCACCGTCAGCCCCAGTTTTATCTCACCGGTAATTTTACCATCCACTTCAACCCTGCTGCAGCCTGAACGCTGCACTACCGCTCGCATTTATCCATCACTCCGAACTTCTCCTGGCAGAACTCTTCGTATCTCCAGTACGTCCTTGATTTTCTGTATACGTTCCATGACCGCCTGTAATTTGCTTAAATCTTTAAATTCCAATTTAAGGTTCATTACCGCCTGATTATTTTTGGTTACCCGTGAAAATACGGAATTTATGTGTATCCTTACATCGGCAATAACATCCATGACATCAGAGGTCAGTCTGGGTCTGTCAATTGCCCTTACTTCCAATTCGACTGTGTATATACCTGTATCGTCCGCCCATTCTACCTCCAGCAGCCGGTCTTTTTCGTTCTTAAGATAATTGATCATGTTGGGGCAGTCCTGTCGATGAACAGATACTCCCCTTCCCCGGGTGATATAGCCCAGAATCTTGTCTCCCGGCAACGGATTGCAGCAGTGGGCCAACCGAATGGCGACATCGTCCACTCCTTTTACCCGGACCGCACCGGTCTCACGGTCCCGATGAGGCAAGGTCTGAACCGTATTGACGGTGGTCAGAATATCTTCCATCGGTTTATCTTTAAAATAAAGTTCCTTGAGCTTGTTGATTAATTGGTTGATGGTTACGCCGCCTTCACCCAGCGATACATACAAGTCGTCGACCGTAGCATAACCAAACCGGACCCGGATATCCTGCATTTTTTCATCTTTCATCAAGTCTTTGGAATTCAGATGACGTTTGCGCAGTTCACTTTCCAGCATATCCCGGCCTTTTATGATGTTCTCCTGGCGCTTTTCGCGTTTGAACCATTGTCTTATCCTGCTCTTGGCCGATGAAGTCTTGACAAAGCCAAGCCAATCCTTGGAAGGACCGGGCGAGTTTTTGGAAGTCAGTATTTCTACTATATCCCCGTTCGCCACTTCATATTCCAATGGTACGATGCGTCCGTTAACCCGGGCACCGGTGCACTGATGTCCGACCTCGGTATGAACCCGGTAGGCAAAGTCAATCGGGCATGCGCCTTTGGGTAATTCCACTACTTTCCCTTTGGGGGTAAACACAAATACGGTATCATCAAAAAGGTCAATTTTTAATGATTCCATGAACTCCCTGGTATCATAAACCTCCTGTTGCCATTCCAGGATCTGCCTTAACCAGGATAGTTTTTCTTCGAATTTCTTATCTTTGCCAACGTTCCCCTCTTTATAGCGCCAGTGCGCAGCAATGCCGCTCTCAGCGGTACGATGCATTTCCCAGGTACGTATCTGTACTTCAAAGGGTTCTCCACCTTTGCCAATCAATGTAGTGTGCAATGATTGATACATGTTGGACTTGGGAGTGGCGATATAGTCTTTGAACCTGCCCGGCAAAGGTTTCCACATGGTATGGATGATGCCCAGCACTCCGTAACAGTCCCTAACCTGGTCCACCACCACCCGAATGGCAATTTTGTCATATATCTCGTCTATATCTTTCATCTGTTTAATCATTTTTTTGTAGATGCTGTAAATATTTTTAGGACGACCTGCAATATCGCCCTCTATGCCTATCTGTTCCAGGCCGCCCCGGATTTGTTCGATCAATTCGTTTACGTATTCTTCCCGTTGCTGGCGTTTGGCTTTCAGTTTGGCGGCAACGGCATAATACATTTCCGGGTCCAGATAAAGAAAGGCCAGATCTTCAAGTTCCCATTTGAATTTAAACATGCCCAGGCGATGGGCCAGAGGAGCAAAAATATCCATGGTCTCCTGGGCAATTTCCTTCTGTTTGTGTTCAGGTTGATAACTAAGCGTGCGCATATTATGCAGACGGTCAGCCAGTTTTATAAGAATGACCCGAATATCACGGGCCATGGCCAGAAACATTTTACGCAGATTTTCAGCCTGCGCATCTTCCCGGCTTTGAAATTGTATCCGGCTCAGTTTGGTTACCCCGTCTACCAGCAGAGCAATCTCTTCCCCAAAGTCATTTTTTATATTCAAATAACTCACACTGGTGTCTTCAATTACATCATGCAAAAGAGCCGCACAAATAGAAGAAGTGTCCATTTCAATCTCTGTCAGTATCATGGCCACTTCTACAGGATGAGTTATATAAGCTTCTCCCGAAATACGTTTTTGTCCATCGTGGGCCTGCCGAGCATAATCATATGCCCGTTCAATCAATTCGGTATTTGCTTTGGGGTCATATTTCAGTACTTTTTTAATAATATCCTCAGGTTCCATATATATCACCAGACCAGTTTTTAATTAGCTCCTCTTCAAACTTGTAATATACCGTTTTCTCCGCCAATCCTTCCAGATAATACAAGGAATTGTTAATATCCGGCGGCAGAATTTCAGATTTTATAAACTTTATTTCAATAATACTACCCTGTTTCGCCATCTTGCACAAGTCCAGATCGCCAAGAATCTGTATTATTGGAGCAATTTCAGCCCAGGTCATATTTCGATCCAGAAAACCGCTCAAATCTTTGCACAATCGGTTTATATCCTGCCGCAGACTATTGCCCGGAAAAGTATGTATATATCTCCATACCCCCATTATGGTGTCCGGCGAAGGACAGAGACGATTCAGATAAGAGCGGTTAAATGCCATATCCTCCGGTTTAAAAGCCATTATGGCCGGCACTTCCGCTGAGGCGGCCATCTCCGTGTAAGCACCGGTAAGTTCATAAAGTCCGTAGGGCACATCCAGCAGCACGAAAGCATTAATATCTCCCGCCGACGGCAAACAGCTGGTACTGCCATCCCACCATAAAGCACCGCTGGGGCACGCAGCAAAACCGCGCCGGGCTGCCCGGCGATCTTGAATATTGGTTAAACCGGCTTCAATAAAGGAAGGAAAACCGCTGTTGGTCCGGGGCAGACTTTTTTTACGATTGGCATAAACCAGTATACGTTTACCTTCCGGGTTCCAATTATCGGGGCGATTAATCAATCTGATCTGATTTACGACCGGCAGTACGGTCATATTGTACCTGTCATGCCATTCCTTATCAATTAAGGTTGGGGCTTCAGGCCAAATCCAGGCCAGGCATTTTAAACCGTCCGGCAGATTAGCTTCCTTATAATAATGTCTGAGATAAGTCTCGGTCATTAAGAACAGGTAAGGTTCCCCTGCCCGCAAAACGTTATCGGCTGCTTTCTGCTCGGTTCTGCCCAGTTGACCATGCAGCTCTTTTATTATTCCGGGATTAAAATAGCTGTTTACAGCCAGTTTATGCCTGGTTATACTCCGGCAGGTAGGATAAACAAAAACCACCGGATGACCCGCTTTCAGCTCACCGGCCGTATGCTCAGCCAACCGGACAAAAGGCGATGCCATACCTGGTATCCTAACCCAGCCGGTGTCAGGCCGGTAGGAAGACTTCATATCCTTAATTCTCAGCTGTACATTTTTAAAACCCCGAAATTCATTGATAGCCGGTTCAAAAAGGATATCCTGGCGGCACTGCCGCAATGGTCCCTGCAGCCATTCCACATGGTTAAAGGCTATACACTCCAGGGGCGGTTCACCAATCCGGTATTTTATATGTTCGCCGTTTTTGCCTACCCGGGACAGGCTGGATATCCGGCAGCCTCTCGCCACCAGGGCAGGCGCTGAATTACCTTCTCCGAAGGGCTGGAGCCGCTCCAATTCATTACATAATTCCATATTTATATCTTTAATATCGATTTCCAGATCGGCTTCCATTTGTTTGCAGACTGACATCGGACCATTATTCGCTGTCCATTCCTGCAGCGCATGTTTGAAAGCTGGAAACTGATCCCGGTTTATAGTCAAGCCGGCTGCCATTTTATGCCCGCCAAACTGAACCAGATGTTCCCGGGCATAATTCAAAGCCTGATACAGGTCCAGGTCGGCCACACTACGAGCTGAACCCCGGCCGGTATCGCCATCCCATGATATCAGCACTACCGGGCGGGTAAACTTTTCACACAGCCGTGAAGCAACTATGCCCAGTACTCCCTGGTGCCATCCTTCTCCTGCTAAAACCAGAAATGGCTCGGTTTCCAAATCAACCTCAGCTTCGATTTGTTCCAGGGCTTTAGTTAATATACTATTTTCGATAGCTTTCCGTTCATCATTCAACCGGCATAAAGTTTGGGCCAGGGTCAGACACCTGGCGGGATCGGTGGCCAGGAGCAATTCGACGCTGGTAGCAGCATTTTCCACCCGTCCGGCCGAATTCAACCGGGGTGCCAATATGAAACTAACCTGCCAGGTGGAAAGAGGTTTGCCGGTCAGCCCGGTTTCCTGCAGCAGAGCCTGTAAACCAGGTCGATGGGTGTTTTGCAGTTTAAGCAGACCCTCTTTTGCCAGAATCCGATTATCACCCTGCAGAGGTACTATATCAGCTACCGTGGCCAGAGCTACAACATCCAGCCACTCAAACACCTTTTTATTAGAAAGATATTTTTGGCCTAAGGCCCGGGCCAGCATAAAAGCCACCCCTGCTCCGGCCAGGTGAGAAATCGCTCCCGGTTTATCCAGCTTCGGATTTATTACAGCTACCGCCGGGGGCAAGCCGCCCCCGGCGGTATGATGGTCGGTTATTATACAATCCATTCCCAGGGAAGCGGCAATATTTACTTCATTCAGGGAGGTAATTCCGCAGTCAACACTAATAAGCAGACTGTACCCCTGAGCAGCAATAGCACGGATAGCCTGTTCATTGATGCCATAGCCCTGGCTGAAGCGGTCGGGTACATAATAATCGGCCTCACAGTTCAGGGCAGCCAGACAGTCCTTCAGTATGGCTATACTGCATATGCCATCGACATCGTAGTCTCCATAAATTATTACTTTTTCCCGTTGCTGGACGGCTGTTTCTATTCTTGCAATTGACTCTGCCATTCCGGTCAAGCTAAAGGGGTCACTTAAATCGGTTAACCCTCCCTCTAAAAACTTTTGGGCCTGACGGACTGTTGTTATCCCTCGCTGGTAAAGCAAGGCCGCCGTTATGGTTGATATATTAAGCTGCCGGCCCAATTCTTGAACTATACCGGCATCCGCACTTTTTATTTTCCATATGGATTCCAAAATGATAACTCTCCCCTATCCTTGGTAAAATTACATAGAAGGACCCGGATTTTTCACCGGGGTATGCTCTGCAGGTATTCCTGAAACATAGCGGTTAGTTAAAATTATAAGCATGATGCGGGACTTTATCCAGTATTATTCGCTGAGACCAATCCGGTATGGCCTGTTAAAACAAGATAAGATAGTAAATTATCAACAGGGCCAAGCCTATCGGCAGACCGATTTTGGCCCATTCCCGGCTGGGGATTTTCAATCGGGAAGCACAAATAATATTAGGAATATTACCCGGCACCAGCATACCGCCGCTTATCAACAGCCCTATCAATATAGCCCTAACCTGCAGGTCCGACATGTTTAAATTTACCTCGGCCGCAGTCAGAGTGGCATTATCAAGCACCGCCGATATGGTATTAACCCAGTACAAAAGCCTGCTATCCAGATTAATAATAAAGGCATTAATAAGCGGTTGAAAGCCTTCCCCTAAGAATACCAGGGCCATGACGAACAGGTACACCTTAAAGGCTCTTTTCACCGTTTCCTTTACACTGCTTTTAGCAGGCAGAGTTATGGTCGATGGCTCGATTGCAATCATGGGCTCGGAAGTGGTCCGGGTACATCTCGCAGTATAGATTGCTCCTGCCAGGGCCAGGATGAACAGGGCCGGAATAATATACTTGCCCAGCAGGTTAAGCAGATAAAAGAAATCTTTATCCAGTTTGCTGACTGCGATTGTTGCCAAAGGCTCGCCCAGCGGTGTAAGAGTTGCCCCCAGGCCGATGGAAAAGCAGGCAATTACGGCAATAACCACTTTTTGTTCCTTTTTTACGGGCAAAAGGGCAATAAGCTCCACCAGGATAATAGCGGCAATAATGGCGGTAATAATACTTGAAATAAGCCCCAATCCTAAGATGATGCCAAATATCAGCACCGGCAAAGCTATTTTAGTCAGGAGCCAGTTTGAACAGCGGATAAATTTCTCCTTCATAAAATGGAACAAGAGTCCGGCCGCAAGCACAGCCCCAGTTATCATTAGCGGTTCTTCCAGGGCTTGGAGTATAAGTTTGAAATTCATTATACCTGAGATCGAAGCTGCACCGATTCCCATAATAAAGAGAAACAGCTCCAGATTTTCCTCCACCCGGTGGAATAAAAAGGGCAAAAATAAAACTAATGCTAAAATAAGAACCAGACCGGTTAGAAACATTATCATCATCCCTCCTGTATAAATATTGTTATGTTTTAAAAAGCATAAAAAAAGACGGGTAACCTGATTAAAGGCTACCCGCCCTGGTATACCGTCTTCTCAAAAGCAACTAATCATATCCAGGGACTTAGACTATTTGCTCCCATTATTAAAACTTTCGCTTTAATAACTTTGACCGTTTAACCATATTGATTTTTTAAATTTTACCATAAAAGTCGGATTATACACAAGCGGAAATTAGAGGAATCTCTACACCATGGCACTTATTTATTTTCCAGTAAAATCCTGTGAGTATTAGCCACACCGCATCATATATTAAGAAAAGAGTAAAAAATAACTACATTTTAATCAAGCGGGGGTGCTGCAAAGTGGGAAAAACAAGAGATATGTTTCCGGGTGGAAATACATGTTACGGATTTTACTCCTATTATGATAATATCTGCCCTTCTCCTCCACCAATAAAAATTATTTTAAAAGGAGGTCCCGGAGTTGGGAAATCTACTTTCATGAAAAATCTGGGCCGGGACTTTTCCCGGCAAGGTCAGGATGTTGAGTATCACTGGTGCTCGTCCGATAATAATTCCCTCGATGCTATTGTGATCGGAACACAACAGTTTTGCATGCTGGATGGTACAGCCCCACA
>DHSK01000046.1:1201-3139 GCA_002408445.1 Syntrophomonas sp. UBA5288 | reverse complement strand
AGCAGTACCGCCCCACCCACCAAAGCTGCCAGGAGCAGAACAGATATTGCTATGATGAATCGGGACTTCCGGCTGTGCTGCATAATCGCCAGCAATCTTTCTTTCAAGGTTCTTTTTTCTTCACACATCTCGATCACCTTCAATCAGCATCATCAAGTTTTTGACTCCCCAATAAAGAGCCGGCCAGGTTTTTGGCGCTGCCGGCGTACAAGCGGTCAATTAATGATGGGGTAGTATATTCATTATATTCGATTTCGCTGACCAGCGGCTTGTAATAAAACACCTTTTCCACAGAGCCGGCGCAAGAACCGTCCCCGTACCTGGACGTACCTGGAATATCCCATGCCTGAAAGATGTAAGAAATTCTTAAGAAATCTATCCGGTTTTTCTTTAGTCTTACCATTTAAGGTATAGTTAAGGCTGAGGGTTTACAGCTTCGAGCGAAGGGTGGTGATAAATGTGGAGAAACAACGGGTCCTGGTGGTAGATGATGACCGGGAGATTGTAAACGCGATCGCTATCAATCTCCGGAATGAGGGCTATGAGGCACTGAAGGCCTACGATGGGTTGCAGGCACTGGATATCATAAGCACTCAAAAGGTACAATTGATTATTCTCGATGTGATGATGCCAAAGCTGGATGGGCTGTCTACCACGCTGAAAATTCGGGAGGAAAAGAATATACCCATCATAATCCTGTCGGCCAAATCCGAGGATACGGACAAAGTCCTGGGCCTGTCCATGGGGGCGGACGATTATGTGACCAAGCCTTTCAATAGCATGGAGCTCATGGCCCGGGTCAAGTCCCAACTGCGCCGTTATTTAAGTCTGGGGGATGTCAATATCGGGAGCAGGTCCAACCTGCTTCAATCCGGGGGACTATGTTTTGACCTGGAAAGCCATACCCTGACGGTTGATGGCGAATTGGTAAAGTTGACCGCTACCGAAACCAGGATCGTGGAGCTTTTGATGCATTCACCCGGACGTATCTTTCCGGCCGAAGAGATTTATGAACGGGTCTGGGAAGCTCCGGCCTACGGGGTGGAGAATACGGTTATGGTACATATTCGCCGTATCCGGGAAAAGATCGAAATAAACCCGAAAGAGCCTAAATACTTAAAGGTGGTATGGGGCATTGGATACAAAATTGAAAAAATCTAAACCATTTAAAGTCTGGATCTGCTTTTTTCTGGCTGTCAGCATTCTGGCCGGCCTGCTTGCAATTGCTCTGATCGCATTGCTTGATTCAGACGGGGTTGGGAGGGGTTGGAAGGATCCTTTCCTTGATTATAGAGACAGTGTTAGTTTCAAGCAGCGGACCGCTGACTATTTTGATATGATGTTTTTCCTGGCACTCGGTTCTTCGGATAGCAACGATTTGGAATCATCTAAAAATGCATTGGATGAAGAAGGACAGAATATCAAGTATTGTGTGGTTAACCGGGACAGTGGACTTATCCTTAAGAACATTAAAGGTGATCTGTCGTCATTAAGCAACTCGGGAAAGATGCCGGTTTTGCCTGAAGGTTATAAATACTTCTGGTACTTTGACGGGCACAAACTGTGGGTCATTGACGATGGTAAGCCGGTCGATATACAAAGAATGGACAGCGGCTACCGGGACAATCTGCTTCCGACAGAAAGATACCCGGCCTACCTGGCCAAGCTGGCCCATAGTCAGGTCTTGTTGGCAGTAAAAGATGACCTGGTGCAGAACCCCTATGGGCATTCTTCCTATTATCAGGAACAGCAATTGCTCTCTGCCATGGGATGGATTTATGGATGCCTTCTGATATTCGGGCTGTTATTACTGGCTTACACGATAATTAGACGCCCGGACAAGCGTGAGTTTGACCGGAAACTGGCCTCCTGGTCAGGCTGGATGTGGCTGGAAGTAAAGATATTGCTTTCCCTGCTGGTTTTAACCGTGTCGGTGGG
>DHSK01000046.1:0-891 GCA_002408445.1 Syntrophomonas sp. UBA5288 | reverse complement strand
GTATTCCTGGCACCAGGCGATGCTGAAACGGGCTTATGGGCTGGTAGCAATCGAGGCAATTCTGGCTCTGCTGTCAGTGCTGTTTTTAATTACGGCTATAGGCTCAGGCACTCTGTCATTACTGGCGGCTTTTATGATAGCCGGTGCAGGTTTGTATCTGATTTACCGTTATCTGAAGCACTATGATGATACTTTGGGGGATCTGGGCAGACTGATGGACCATATTGAACTCATCAAGAACGGCGATATGGATACCAGATTAGAGGCAGCCGCAGACGCCGATATTTACCCGGCCGCGCAGAACCTCAACTTCATCCAGGAGGGTATGAATGCTGCCGTAGCAGAGAAGGTAAAATCCGAACATATGAAAGTCGAACTGATTACCAACGTATCGCACGATTTGAAAACGCCCCTGACTTCTATTATCAGCTATGTGGACCTTTTGCAGAAAGAAGAGGATCTGCCTGAGCATGTGGGTGATTATATTAAAATCCTGGCCCATAAATCAGAGCGTTTAAAGAACCTCATTCAGGATTTGTTCGACCTGTCCAAAGCGAGCAGTGACAACCTTAATCTGAATATGGAACAAATCGATCTGGCCCGGCTTATCAAGCAAACTCTGGCGGATATGGAGGAACCGGTGAAAGCTTCAGGTCTGACCTTACGGTGCAACATCCCGGATGACCCGGTCTGTATCCGGAGTGACGGCAAAAAATTGTACCGGGTATGGGAGAATCTGATTAGCAATGCTTTGAAATACTCTCTTACCGGTTCCAGGGTGTTTATAGACCTGACGCTGGACGGGAAAGATGCGGTGGCCACCATTAAAAATACGGCCAATTATGAAATGAACTTTACGGAGGAAGAAATACTGCAGCGCTTTGTAAGAGG
>DHSK01000012.1:10485-11171 GCA_002408445.1 Syntrophomonas sp. UBA5288 | reverse complement strand
CGACCGCGTGATAATTCTGAGCGTTAGCAAGCTTCCTTAATAGCGACCGCAGGGAGCATAAGTTGTCCCCGTAGGGGGAATCTTCAAGATCCTTCGGCATTGCCTCAGGATGACAGGACCCTGCTGTATTGCATTTAATTAAGATTTCTCTTTTTATATCACAATCTCCTGCACCTGCGACCGGCCGAAAGCCAGGCTGTCTAGAAGCCGGTCCCATCTACAGTATACCCCGGGTAGAATTTGGCTATTAAATATAGTACTATAATGCCGAAGCGGGCGAAAGTATATAAATTTAGTCAGAGCAGGTTTTTGGCCAAGCGGGAGCCGGAATTAATCCGGAACTGGTGATTGTGTATTTTTTAATCCGGGGTGATGTCGAAACTTATGTCGAGACTGGTTATGCTGTGAGTGAGGGCTCCAACCGAGATGAGATCCACTCCGGTGGCGGCGACAGCAGTAAGGCGGTCTTCGGTTATGCCGCCCGAAGCTTCCAGAAGGGCCCGGCCGTTTACTATACTTACCGCTTCTCTCATGGTCTCGATTTCCATGTTGTCAAGCATGATTATGTCAGCCCCGGTGGCGAGAGCTTCCTGCAGCTGGTCGAGGGTTTCCACTTCAACTTCTATTTTGACAGTATGAGGTACCCGTGCACGGACGGCTGTTACCGCCGGGGTGATGCCTCCGGC
>DHSK01000012.1:0-10133 GCA_002408445.1 Syntrophomonas sp. UBA5288 | reverse complement strand
GTGCGTTCTCCGGTCAGCAAGACCCGGGTCTTGCCCCGTACTTCGGCTATAGAGTCGCCGCGCACAATCCGGCTGCCTTCCGGTTTCATGATCGTAAATTCTATCCCGGCATCCAGTTGTTTGAAAACCTCCCGGGATACCGGCAGGCCTGCCACTATTCCGTCTGTTTTGGCATAGAACAATCCTTTAGCGGTCTGTGCGGCATCGATTATGTTATCGGTCGTAATATCGCCATGGCCGATATCTTCGGCCAGAGCACGCTTGATTAAGTCGTCCAATCCGGCAAAATACATATAAACACCTCGTTTTTATAGATGCGAATTCAACACTGAGGGACACAGATTTTTTTAATTTATTTTAAGGCCGATTGCTTGTTTACCCATGCTTTTCCCTGCACCGGCCTGAAGGGCTCTGCCCTGTAGACCGGCCTACGGGTTTTCAATTTTATCTTAAGGCCGATTGCTCGTTTACCATGCTATTCCCTGCACCGGCCTGAAGGGCTCCGCCCTGTAGACCGGCCTACGGGTTGTTTTTCTCCTATTTACCGTAGCAGGCCCTGCCTTAGGATGATAAAATTATTTTTAACTTCAACACACCCTAGCAGTTGACGAAGGGCATGTGAGTATGCCAGCGGATGTCGTCGCGGGCGGGGTAGTCGGAGCGGGAATGTCCTCCCCGGCTTTCTTTGCGCCACTGGGCCGCCTGGATCACGATATGGGCTACTGTGAGCATATTTAATATCTCATAATAGGCCGGGGTGTCATAGGCCCGTTTAATCCCGTTAATTAACTCATGTACTACCTGGTCGGCTGCTTTGAGGTCAGTTTCATTTCTTATTATGCCTACCTTTTCCCACATAATATCCTGCAGGATGCGCTTGGCCTGGGCGGGCAAAAACCGCGGTGTCTTAGGTTCATAGACCCAGTTGCGGTCATAGCTTTCCAATACTTCCTCTATTTTCACCTGGCGCCGGTACATTATTTCTCCGGCCCGTTCCACGATGCGGTGCCCGAATACAATGCCTTCCAGCAGCGAATTGCTGGCCAGCCGGTTGGCGCCGTGTACGCCGGTGCAGGCCGCTTCGCCGCAGGCATATAAACCATTGACGCCGGTTTCGCCATAGGTATTGGTTCTTATGCCGCCCATGGTGTAATGGGCCGCGGGTGAGACCGGTACATATTCCCGGCTCAAATCAATGCCTTTGTACAGACAGGTTCGGTAGATATTGGGGAATCTTTCGGTTACACCAGATATTCCGGTCATGTCGAGATAGACATATTTGCTTCCGGTACGGTTCATTTCACTTAATATGGCACGTGATACGACATCACGGGGAGCCAGTTCTTTTAAATCATGGTAGCGGGACATGAACCTCTCCCCTTCGGTGTTCAGGAGCAGGCCGCCTTCTCCCCGTACCGCTTCGGATATCAGGAAGCGCTGGTTATCCTCACTGTAGAACACGGTAGGATGAAACTGGATAAATTCCATGTCCGTGAGCCGGCATCCCGCCCGATAACCGGCCGCCATCCCATCAGCCGTGGCAACATCAGGATTGGTGGTATATTTATAAAGCTGCCCGGCTCCTCCGGTGGCGAGTATTACGGCGCGGGCTGTGTATATAATATTGCGGTGACGCTGGTTGTCATATACGAGTACCCCCTGGCACTCACGGTTGTCGGAATCAGTCAGTACATCCACCACAAATTGATCTTCTACCACTTTGATACCGGGATTTTGCTTACATTTGTTGGCTAGGGCCAGACGTATGGCTTCGCCGGTAGCATCAGCCACATGCAGTATGCGGGCTTTGCGGTGGGCGCCTTCCCGGGCCAGGGAAATGCTGCCGTTCCTGGTATCAAAATGAGCCCCCATCTCTATCAGCTCACGTACCCGGGCCGGGCCTTCCTGCACCAGCACATCCACAGCCTCGATATCACATAGTCCGGCTCCTGCTTCCAGAGTGTCTTCCAGATGCAAAAAAGGGGAATCCTCCTCGTGTACCGCGGCGGCAATTCCCCCTTGGGCCAGACCTGTATTGGAATCTTTGATGGTCTTTTTAGTCAGGACTATTACCTGTCCATGCTCTGAGGCCTTTAAAGCCGTAAACAGGCCTGCAATTCCGCTGCCGATAATCAGAAAATCGGTAGCCAGCACCGGAGTGTCCTTTTCGAGAACCCCAATATACCTTGTTGTAATCATAATTCACCCCTGCTATTCCAGTCTCATCCTTTGCAAGATGGCCCGGCCCCAGGAACAGTTACCTGCGGGCCGGGCGTAAGACTTTCCTTATTTTATTTTTTGCCTGTTGGCCTCCTCTACCGCAGTACCAGCATCCGGTCCAGGGTATGGAAGGCTTTTTGTCGTATATCCGGTGGAACTTCCACTTTACAGGTCATCTGGTCAAGTGCTGCCGCCAATTTGTCCAGGGTAATATACTTCATGTCCGGACAGATAAAGCCGGACCGGGCCAGATAAAAGGTTTTACCCGGACAGTTTTGCTTCAATGTATGCAGAAATCCTTCTTCGGTTCCAATGATAAATTCCCTGACGGGACTGTTTTGCACGTATTTTAAGATACCTGCTGTTGAGCAAACCGCATCGGCTCTCCGGGTTACTTCCGGCGGACACTCGGGATGAACCACGATTTTGGCCTCCGGGTGCAGCGCGGCTTGAGTTTCAACCTGGGCTAGAGTCAAAACATCGTGGACCGGGCAATAGCCCTCCCACATAATCATGTCCCGGCCGGTTTGCTGCTGGACATAGGCGCCCAGATTGCGGTCGGGTACAAACAGAATCTGACGGTCTGCATCAATGGAATTCACTACTTGGACGGCATTGGCTGAAGTACAGCAGATATCACTTTCTGCTTTTACTTCGGCGGAGGAATTTATGTAACATACTACTGCCGCAGCGGGATTCTGCTGCTTATATTCTCGCAGTTGTTCCCCCGTAACCATAGCCGCCATCGGACAATGCGCCTGTGCTTCAGGCAATAAAACAGTTTTAGCGGGGTTTAATATCTTGGCACTTTCCGCCATAAAACTGACTCCGCAAAAGACTATTACATCAGCCGGGGTTTGGGCCGCCTGCTGGGCTAACTGTAATGAGTCTCCCACAAAATCTGCTGCATCCTGAATCTCAGGATTCTGGTAATAATGGGCCAGAATTAGTGCATTTATTTCCTTTTTGCGTCGGGCAATATATTCTGCTGTACCGGCCATTATACTGGATTACCTCCCGTCTATTCTCCTGTACATATTTCCTGTATCTTATTACGGCTGTCAACAAAGACTCGGCGTGGTTTAAAATCCCGGCATTCTTTGTCTTCGAGTATAGTATAAGTCAAAATGATTACGATATCACCTTTTTGTACCAGACGGGCGGCGGCTCCGTTAAGGCAAACCACCCCGGAGCCCGGCTCACCCTGGATTACATAGGTTTCAAACCGTTCGCCGTTATTATTATTTACAATCGTAACCTTTTCATTAGGAAGAATATCGGCGGCTTCCATTAAATCAGCATCAATGGTAATACTGCCTACATAATTAAGATTCGCATCGGTAACAACCGCACGATGCAGTTTGGATTTTAACATGTAGCGAAGCAAGTGTTACACCTCCACCAACAGATTATCAATCAACCTGGTGGTACCGAACCATACTGCCAGCGCAATGATAATTCTGCCCTCTATTTTCTCCAGATCGCCCAGGTCGTCGGCGCGGTATATTTCCGCATAATCGATCCGGGCTTGTGGAACTGCTTCAATGCTTCGTCTAATGTATGATCTTACAATAGTAACATCTTTTTCTCCGCCGGCAATAAGGCTGTCGGCCTCCTTGAGCACCCGGTTCAAAACCAGCGCCGCCTGCCTTTGTTCTGCGTCCAGGTGGACATTCCTGGAGCTTAAAGCCAGACCATCGCTTTCTCTTACGATAGGTACTCTTACGATACTTAAGGGGAAATTCAGATCTTGGACCATTTTTTCGATGATTAAGGCCTGCTGGGCATCTTTCTGTCCGAAAAAGGCCAAATCAGGCAAACATACATGGAACAGTTTGCTGACCACGGTGGTTACCCCCCGGAAATGCCCGGGACGGGAAGCTCCGCAGAGCTTCTCCGTCATTTCTCCGAGCACTTCGACAAAGCTATTGTACCCCGGTGGATACATTGATTTTATTGTCGGTGCAAAAATAGCATCAGCCTGTTCCTTTTCTAACAAATCGCTATCGTGCTCCAAATTCCGAGGATAATCCTCAAAATCCTGTCCTACGTTAAATTGAATGGGATTGACAAAAACACTGACAACGACTATATCACAGCGCCGGCGGGCTTCCCGGACCAGGGCCAGATGTCCTTCGTGCAGATACCCCATGGTGGGTACCAGACCGATGGATTTACCTTGTTTTTTTTGCTCCAGGCACCATTGCTGCATTTCGTTGGGAGCGCTAAATATCTGCATGGTTGTCCTTCCTCTTTCTAACTAATATAGTTTTTCAAGCACATCGTCTTTCATGGTAAAGCCGTGCTCCGGGCCAGGGAAAGTCCCGGCCTCAACCTCATTTTTATAAGATTGGAAAGCTTCCATGATAAGCGGCTCCAGGTTGGCAAATTTTTTGACGAATTTGGGGATATGTCCTTTGAACATACCCAGCATATCGTTTACTACCAGGACCTGACCGTCGCAATAGGGCCCTGCCCCGATTCCGATGGTGGGAATTCCCACTTCCTCGGTGATTCTCTGGGCCAGCGGGGTGGGCACACATTCCAGGACCATGCCGAAAACACCGGCTTTTTCCAGGGCTTTGGCGTCGTCAATGATCTTTTTGGCAGTTTCGATATCTTTGCCCTGCACCTTAAAGCCGCCAAACTGGTTGACTGACTGCGGTGTCATGCCGATATGTCCCATGACGGGTATCTGGGCATCCAGAATGGCCTTGATGGTATCCACTCTTTCGGTACCGCCTTCCAGTTTGACCGATTGTGCTCCGGCTTCCTGAATAAAGCGGCCCGCATTGCGTACCGCTTCTTGGGTGGAGATATGATAAGAAAGGAAAGGCATATCTCCTACCACCATGGTATTGGTGGTACCGCGTACCACGGCACTGGTGTGGTGAATCATGTCGTCCATGGTCACCGACAGGGTATTTTCGTAACCCAGGGTCACCATGCCCAGTGAATCTCCCACCAGAATCATATCAATGCCGGCGGCGTCAACCATACCGGCCATGGAATAATCGTATGAAGTAAGCATAGTTATTTTTTCATGATTTTCTTTTTTGGTTAATAATGAAGCTGTTGAAACTCTTGCCATAACAAATACCTCCTTAACTTACCGATTCAAACTGATTTAGTTCCCGGATAAACGCCGTTTGGAATTCTTCCATACAATTTCTGTCGATGGTACCTTTTTCCAGCGCAATCCTGGTGGTGTAATAACCCAGCCAACTGTACAAATTCATGAGTTCCGGAGCCATCTCTTCGAGACAGTCCAGATGTTTCAAGACCGTGTTCAAGTCGCCCCGGGCAATCGGTCCGGTTAAGGCTTTAGGTATACCAATATTTTCAATATTTCTCACGGTACCCTGAATCAGAGGGATCAGGGCTTTGGTTGCCATACTTTTGGGAATTCCGGTCGATTCCAGGAACTTGACCCCGAAATCAATCAATGTTACCAGATAGTTTGAAACTACACAGGCCCCGGCATGATATAAAGGCTTGGCCTGCCGGTTAATGAAGAAATATTCCCCTTTCAGGGTTTCCACCAAACATACCGCGGTATCATAAGCGTCATTGTCGCCTTCGATGCTGAACATCGAACCGGGCAGGTTTTTAATGGCCATATCGGTACTGGCAAATGACTGCAGAGGATGCACTGATAGCACCCTTACGCCAAACTGCTTGGCTTTATCAAGAACTTCCGAAGACTGTGCGCCGCTCATGTGTATCAATACCTGTCCGGCATGAAAAGCATGAGAAGCCGCCAGCTCTTCTACTACACTTTCGATGGCTGTATCGGAAGTAGTTATAAACAAAATGTCTGCCGAGCGAGAAACTTCCTGAGGTGATGAATAAGTGGTACATGCAATCCTATCCACAATTTGTTGTGTAGATTCAGATTTTACATCGTAGACACCCGTAATCTCATAACCCTGCTGGCTTAGTACCACCCCAACTGCTGTTCCTACAACTCCCGCTCCGATTATGCCAATCCGTCTCGTCACGAAGCAAACCCCCTCCAATGACAGGAGTATTCTCCTGTTTAATTCCGTCCTGTTCCTTACCAGGATACATGCGGATTATTGCGAGGATTTCGGCGGGAGACCCACCTTTGAAAATTATATCCTCTTAACGGTACTCTCGCTATCTCGGGCTATCGCTCTAGCCAACACCTCCTTGATTTTGACCCCTCCCGGAAAGACAAACTCCGGTTCAATTTCCATCAGAGGAATCAGGACAAACAACCGTTCATGCATGTATGGATGCGGAATTTTTAGCTCCTCGGAGTCTATTACTTCTTCTCCATACACGAGGATATCAAGATCTATATTCCGGGGACCCCACTTTTCGTGTCTCTGGCGTCCCATGTTAATTTCAATGTTTAACAGCTGATGCAATAAAACCAGGGGAGGCAATGTTGTATCAATTGCCATAACCTGATTTATAAATTCGGCTTGATTGATTTTCCCCCAGGGTGAAGTCGAATAGCAAGAAGAAATTTTTACTATTTCAACTTCAGGCAGGGCTGCAACCATTTTACGGGCTATGCTCAAATTTTGTCGTTTTTTGCCTAAATTTGAGCCCATTCCTATTATTACTCGTTTTTTCATTTGTATGGGTTCATCCTTTAAATTAGCATATACTATTTTAAAGAGCAAGGATTAATTTGCAAAACGCTCTATAGTAACTGCAAAATACTTAAACACACCTTCTACCGGTGCCTCCGGTTTATACACCGTAACTTTTACTCCGGAAAGGGGAAACCAATATAAAATAGAGGCGGCTATATTTTCGGCCAAGGCCTCGATCAGATTATAACTTTCCCCTTCGACAATTTTTTTGACCTGGTCGAATACCTGGGCATAGTTGACCGTTAGCCGTAAATCATCTTGCCGGCCGGCTGAGCTTAAGTCCAGATACATGTCCAAATCTATTTTAAAAGGCTGCGGGTTGATTTTTTCTTCCGGAAGTGCTCCGTGACAACCCATGAAAGTCATTCCGCGCGCAATCAGTTTATCCATTTTGCATCACCGCGTCGGTCATGCGGGCTGCCCGCACGCTTTCTTTGACATCGTGTACTCTGATTATGTCGGCCCCGTTCATGATGGACATCACCAGGACGGCCAGACTGCCTTCCATTCTCTCCTCTACCGGCAGTTCCAGGGCGGCGCCGATGAAACGTTTGCGGGAGGCTCCGACCAGTATGGGCAGGCCCTGACTCTGAAAAGATTTGAGGTTTTTGATTATCCCCAGGTTTTGCTCCTGCGTTTTACCAAAACCGATACCGGGATCGATGATTATCTGCTCTTCGGTGAGACCCGCCTGTTTAGCCTGCCGGACGGATTCATCCAGTTCGACGATGATGTCGGCCACCAAATCTTCATAGGGAATTTCCTGATTAAACTGCATGCGGTTGTGCATTAAGACCACCGGAGCCTGATATTGGGCCAGTACATCGGCCAGGCCCGGGTCCATCTGCAGCCGGCCGATATCGTTTATCAGATGGGCGCCGGCTTCCAGAGCAGCACGGGCTACGTCAGCCCGGAAGGTGTCGATGGAGATTATGACATTCTCCTGCGCCAGTTTTTCTACTACCGGTATAATACGCCGCATCTCTTCCCTGGCACCGTCAATCTCTGCTCCGGGGCGGGATGAGGCTCCGCCGACATCTATGATATCGGCGCCGTCTGCTATCATTTGGCGGGCGTGCTCCAGGGCTGCCTCCGGCTTAAGGTATTTGCCCCCGTCCGAGAAGGAATCGGGAGTAGTATTGAGAATCCCCATTATGAGGGTGCGCCGGCCCAGCTCCAGTTCCCGGCCCCGGGTCAGGCGGACTTTTTTAGGCCGGGGCTCCAGGACATTAAGAATGGCCTCCAGGTCGGCTGCAATGGTCTTTAAGCCGAAAGGCTGCTGTTTCAGCTTGTCCAACAGCAGCCCAAATTGTTTGATCGTCCCGCTAAGGAGCACGTCGGTTTCTCCCTCACCATAAATGGTATCGCGGCATACCGCCGCCTCTCCGCCTTTGGAAAGCATTTCCTGTTTTAAGAGATTGGCTGCCCGGCAGGGGATCTTTTTTAGTTTTATAGTGCGAAAGAGACTCTTGGGAATCATATACTGCACTCCGGCCGGGTCAGCCCCGATGCCGGTCAATACGCGTTTAGCCTGTTCCGAGTCCTCTAATGTAATAAAGTGATGTCCGCTCATCTTTCCTCCACCGGTGTAAGCTGCCGGGGGACGGTCCCTGGGATACGGTTGTGGCCGGCTCAAAAGGACTTCCCCATAACACGCTTACTTCCGTCACGCTAATATTCTAAATTGATCATATTAAGTTCTTTGTTTTTTACTTTGGGGCACTTGCTAATATATTCACATTGGCTGCAGACCCGGGACAGATTATCGGCCCGGTGCAGCCTTTCACCCAGAAAGCTCATATCCCGGTTAATATTGCGGTGTTCGAAAATGGCCTGGCAGATATGCTCGATTTCGGTGGGATTAAAAAAGGCCCGGGGCAATATTTCACGGGCCAGCCGGGCTCCCAGAGCCGCATGGTCTACACCTGACCGGTACTCTTTCCATTTACCGATATCGTGCAAGAGGCCGGCAGCATATATTACTTCCTTGGCTGCCAGTTTCCCGCTCAGTTTGCTTTCTTTTACAAAATAATTAAGATCATTATGTTCAAGTACTAGTATATACGCTATTCTGGCTACGTCAATATGATGTCTTAGGTCATGCTGGCAGAATTTTTCAATCCCCTCGCTGACATTACGATTGATATACTCGTTATACTGGGCATCTTTTAATAGCATTTCAACTCTTTTCAATGCCGTCACCTCGTATATATTTTATTTCTAATATTTCCTGTAGTATTTATATTAAACGGCAAGTCGAAAATTCCTCCCATATTTTTGTGTTACACATATTACTGCGTTACACGGAAGGTTCTTTTTGGTGACAAAAAAAGGAAACGTTCCAGAGCGTCAAAAAAGCCCAAGAGCTGCGTTATTAAAGAAGGCCGTTCAATCAACGTACTCATGTACGCCTCAATCACGGCCTTCCCTTAATGCCTTGCTCTTGGGCTTTTTTGCTCACTCTGGGGTATGGGCATTTTTTGACAGTCTTTTTACTATCGCAGCAGGCCCTACAGCCCCGACGTTAGGAAGGGGCTTCAGGACCGGTGCTCGTTTTCCCAAGCTATGCCCTGCACTACGGGTTTACTGGTTTTTCCCTGTTAGTACCTGCTAGAATAATCCGGAAATAATGCCGTTGGGATCGATATCGATCTCGTAGGCGGCTGGTTTTTTAGGCAGGCCGGGCATGGTCAGGATATTGCCCATGAGCGGGACAATAAATCCGGCCCCGGCCGACAGTCTTACGTCTCTGACCGTTACCGTAAATCCCTTGGGGCGGCCCAGTAAGGCGGGGTCATCGCTCAGAGAGTACTGGGTTTTGGCTACACAGACCGGCAGGTCTCCGTAACCCATACGGTTAAATCGTTCTAACGCATCCTCTGCTATCTTGGTATAGCTGACTCCATCCGCTCCATAAATTTTGGTAGCGATAGTATTGATTTTTTCTTTTAAAGTCACATCGGTTTTGTATAAGGGCGCAAAGTTGGAAGTCTTATTACAGGCTTCCATTACTTTGGCGGCTAGTTCCATTCCTCCGGCTCCGCCATCGGCCCAGATGGTCGACAGAGCAACTTCTGCGCCAAATTCAGCACAGCGTTTTAAGAGCAGGTCGATTTCAGCCGCGGTATCAGTAGGAAATTGATTTATGGCTACTACTAGAGGAACGTTATACAGTCTCATGTTTTCAACATGCTTTTGTAAATTAGCTAATCCCCGTTCCAGAGCCGTGGTATCCTCCTGGCCCAACTGATTTTTGGGCAGCCCGCCATGCATTTTCAAAGCTCG
>DHSK01000054.1 GCA_002408445.1 Syntrophomonas sp. UBA5288 | reverse complement strand
CTCAACTATATAGAAGGAGTGGTGAATATGAGAAAAGCAATGACATTTTTTCTGGTTTTATTATTATTACTGTGTACTCCCGCCTTTGCGGCAGCTGAACCGGCTGCCGGGGACTTTGTGGATATCCAGGGGCACTGGGCACAGGGTGACATCGAGACGGCCTGCAATCTGGGCCTGATGAGCGGGGTCGGAACTACTGCCCAGGGATTTAAAATGTTTAACCCGGAGGCTGCGGTCAGTCGGGCAGAACTGGTGTCTGTACTGGAGCGAACTTTCCAACTGGATTACGGTCAAATAAGATTTATCAAAGAACCGGTGGCCAGTGACTACTATCAGGATGTAGAAGATAAAGCATGGTATTCCGGGGCACTAGTGCTATGTGCTATAAATGGGATTTTGGATGATGATGTTGATTTTAAACCCGGAGAGCCGGTAACCCGGATAGAAGTTGCGCGTGCTATATGGCGTTCATTTACAGCCAAAAATATCATTGTGCCTATGACAAGAATGATGCCTATTTATGCAGATACCGGCAGTCTTACGGATGAAGACCGCAATGCAGTTGTTTTCGTCAGCAATACCGGCATAATGAAGGGCGACGGAGGTAATTTCCGGCCCGGTGAGCCGATTAAGCGGGCGGAATTGGCCCGGGTCTTGAATCGCTGTGCCCAGCTTATAGCGCTTAACCAGAATTCCAATGGTCAGGAATACACGGTCCCTGTTGGGCAAAGCTTTATTCTGTTTATGAACAGCAATCCCTCCACCGGTTATCAGTGGAATAAAGGTTCCTGGGATGAAGAAGTTGTGTCATTGACCAGCCGTAATTTCGAGGCCGGTAGTAATAAAACCCTGGTAGGACAGGAGGGTAAGGAAGGCTTTGTCTTTAAGGCACTTAAGACCGGCAGCACAGAGATCAAGCTGAATTATGCCAGACCCTGGGAGAGTGTTCAGCCTGCGCAAACCTATAATTTAAAGGTTAAAGTTGTATCGCCCCAGAGTGATAGTGCTAAGGTGCAAATGAGTTTAAAATCGGTAAAAAGCAAAAATAATCTGGTTGATGTGGAACTCAATATTCCCCAAATAGAGGGGCTTAAAAATGAGCAGGTGCAGTCAGCTATCAACCAGCGCTTTAGGGAGGATGCCAATACGCTGAAAGATGACCTTGAAGCCGAGGCGCGTGAAGCTAAGAAAAATTCTGAGCAGAGTGGGTATACTTTTCGGCCTTACGGGATATGGAGCGGATGTGAGAAATACTGTGAGAATGGCAATATATTAAGCCTTTATGTAGATTACTACACCTATACCGGCGGAGCGCACGGTTCCACCGAGCGCCGGGCTTATAATTATTACCTCCAAACTGGAGAAAGATTAGAGTTAAATGATTTATTTAAAACGGGTTATGACTATAGGGCTTCCTTAAATGAACAGGTTAAAGCCAGGATAGCTGCCCGGCCGGAAAACTATTTCGATGGCGGCATGGGCTTCCAGGGTATTAATGAAAATAACTTTTACCTCGAAAATAACAGTCTGGTGCTTTATTTTGACGAGTACGAAATAGCGCCCTATGCGGCCGGCATTCCCCAGTTCAGATTACCGCTGAATCTATTAGGGAACGGTTTAAAGGACGGGGTACTAGAGTAAAAGGTAGAAAAAAGGGGCGGTTCTCACTTAGGTGCAAGAACCGTCCCTTTTGCTTGCCTGAGAACCAGAGTTTTATCCTTCGTGATAATTAAAAAGAACCGATACTCTGAGGGACAGGTAATTGGACATCAGACTGGCTATCAAAAATAGTCCTGGTAAAAAAGCCAGACTCCTCCACCATACTGCTTTTCCTGGTAAAACCAGGAGGAAGAGAAGGCAAAACGGACAGAGGATAATATAAAAGCTAATTCTAATGCTCTGATGTATATCATCCCATTGCATCGGCAGCATACGCAAAAATAAATCCTGGCTATGTTCTTTCCAATAAAGCTGTAACATTCCTCCCATGCCCAGTAGTATAGCAATCATAAAAACAGACTTGGCCCAAAAGGGCACATTTTGTAACAAAACTACCCCGGCCAATGCGTAAAACTGTCCGAAATCCTGCCATAGCTGTTTTTTACGGATAAAGTACTTAACAAAAAAATAGGTAAATACCCGGGAAGGACGAAAAGCGATCCCCATACGGCCTTTTCCTACATGTATCTGCCTGCTTTTGCCCTGTTTTTCAACCAGAGCAGCGGTTCCCAGGAAAAGGCGCATCTTGTCAATATCCTGATTTTCTTCTTCCGCTACTACCGCGTCCCAATCGCAAATCTTGAATTTACGATTAATAAAAGCCATCAGGGTAATGGCGAGGACTATGGCAAATACTAGTGAAATGATAGGATAGTCCCCAAGTAAATAAGGCTCAATAATCAGGTGCCATCCCCATAATAGCACTACAAACATCCCCGCGCTATACAGCCGGAAAAACCAGCGCCCCAAATATTGGGCAAGATGCCAGTTGATTTGTAGTACAATAATTTTAAATACCAATATTCCAAAAGCTATCAGTAACCAGGCATGTATATCCACCCTTTGGACATGATAAAAAAAAGGATAGGCTAAAAAGAGTACCAATAACAGAGGAAGTGATTTTAAAAAAGTACTTAAAATCTGCCCATACACCATAAGCTTTCTGAACTGTTGCCGGTGAGGATAGATCAGCACCAGATCAGTTCTATCCAAATAGGTCCTGAGAATTCCCCGGGTCACAAGCAAGGCGATTAAAGCTGCCCACATACCGTGAAAATCAGTCCGGTACCAGTTGGGGAGGGCTTGCAGCCATTCAGAATAGGTACACCCAATAAATATTAAGGCGGGAATCACAATATAGAGTGCCACCCAAAAATCGAGGGTTAGCATTAGCAATTCCTTATCAACCCGCCAGCGGCCTTGTAACCGGCGTTTAAACAGCCATGTGCTGATACTCAAATGCTTTCACCTTCTTATTAAACGCGTAAATACAGTAAAAAGATCGGCATTTTTCATACCTGCTTGTTGCTGTAATTGCTGTAAATTGCCTTCAGCGACCTGATGCCCATTTTTTATTAAAATCAGCCGGTCACAAACCCGTTCCGCAATGTCTAGTACATGAGTGCTGAGTAAAAGGCCGGCTCCCCGTGCTTTCTCATTTTCAAACCACTCCAGCAGTTCATTTATAGCAAAAGGGTCCAGTCCATTAAAGGGTTCATCCACCAGATACAGGGCAGGCTGTACCAGGTAAGCGCACATTATCATTACCTTTTGCCGCATGCCTTTGGAAAAGCCGCCTGGTAATGAATATTTAGCCTGATCCATGTCAAAGTGCCGAAGCAGCCAGTTTGCTCGTTGTTCAAATTCACCATGGTCCATACCATATGCCATACCTGTAACTTCGAGATGTTCCCACAGAGTGAGCTCGGCATAGAGAGCTGGTAGTTCCGGTATATAGGCATAACCGCCGCTTTGCCTGGGAGGTAGAATTACCTCACCCTTAAACTGTTCAATTAAACCTAGTATAGCTTTTAGTGTGGTTGACTTTCCTGCACCATTAGGGCCTATTATTCCTATAACTTCACCAGGCATTATTTGCAGAGAAAGATCAGATATTACAGGTTTATTTTTGCTATATCCGGCTTCCAGCCCAACCACCTTTAAAAGGTAATTAGTGCTGTCTGAAGTTAGTTTAGCATTTGTGGCAGTATAGTCATTATTTTCACGGTGAAGTTGTTTCAAGTTATAATCTCCTTAAAGGTAATAGAGGGCGTTTAGGTTGTTTTTTTGGATTTATGTCTCTAAAACGTTGATTTTTATATTATACTATAAACAGGTTTTGCGGGCCGTGATGAAATTACTACTACCAGGCAGTATAAATTCTTATGTAAGGAGTGATGTTATTTTTTGTACGGAACTTTGCTTAATGATATTGTAATAATCTTTATTCTTGCTGTTGCGGTACTGTACTTGTTCAACCGCTTACGCATTCCTTCCATTGTTGGCTTTCTGATCACCGGTATACTGGCCGGCCCTCATGGTTTAGCCCTGGTCACCTCTGTAGACCAGGTTGAAGTTATTGCAGAAGTAGGGGTAATTTTCCTTCTTTTCAGTATTGGTATGGAGTTTTCCTTCAAAGAACTGATGGAGATCCGTAAAACAGTATTACTGGGTGGCGCCGTTCAGGTTACTTTATGTATTCTCTTAAGTACTATAATTGCTATGGGCCTGAAGATGAGCTGGCAGAGCGCTGTTTTTATCGGATGTCTGGTATCTTTGAGCAGTACGGCGATTGTACTTAAGCAACTGGGGGAAAGGGCCGAACTGGCTACTCCGCATGGCAAAATTGACCTGGGGATTCTTGTTTTTCAAGATATTGTTGCGGTACCTATGATGCTCTTTACGCCTGTACTGGCCGGGCAACTGGGGCAGCCGGTCAGCATGGTCCTGCTTAAGACGGCCGCTGTCATTGTATTGGTGCTTATCCTGGCTAATTATGTTATCCCGCCTTTCCTCTATCAGGTTACACGTACGCAAAATCGTGAACTCTTTTTGTTAAGCATTATTGCTATCTGTTTCTCAGTTGCCTTTCTAACCAACGGGGCCGGATTGTCATTGGCTCTGGGAGCTTTTCTGGCCGGTCTGATTATTGGAGAATCGGAATACAGCTATCAGGCCTTGAGTAATATTCTGCCCTTCATAGATACCTTTACCAGCGTGTTCTTTGTATCCATCGGTATGCTGCTTGATACTTCAGTGATAGTTCACCACTGGCAGATACTTCTTCTTTGTACCGGTTTGCTGGTCTTCATCAAAGCTCTGACTGCTATGCTTGCTGCCATAGTCCTGGGCTATCCTTTGCGAACCGCTGTCCTGGTAGGATTTGGCCTGTGTCAGGTCGGAGAGTTCTCCTTCATTTTGGCGCAGAGCGGTATGAATTATCATTTGATGAGTGACCTGTTATACCAGGGTTTCTTATCTGCCTCAATACTCACCATGATGTTAACCCCATTTTTCATGATTCTGGCGCCCCGTATTGCCCATCGGCTTAACGCCTTGCCTTTGCCGGCCAGACTGTCAAAGGAGCAGATTGCGGAGTGCGAGTCTATCGATGAAGATTTAGATCAACACCTCCTGATCGTAGGTTATGGGGTAAATGGGCGTAATATCGCCAGAGCCGCCCGAGCAGCAGGGATTTCCTATCTAATTTTGGAGATCAATACGGATACGGTAAGAACCGAAAAAGAAGCCGGCCAACCTATTTTTTTCGGTGATGCTACGCAGGATGTAGTACTGATCAATGCAGGGATTGAACGCGCTAAAATGATGGTGGTCGCTATTCATGATGCCGCAGCGACCAGGCGGATTACAGCTACTGCCCGACGTTTAAATCCCGAGTTGCATATTTTGGTCAGAACCCGTTTTGTGGCCGACGTCGAAGATCTGGAAATGCTGGGGGCAAATGAGGTTATTCCCGAAGAATACGAAACTTCGGTTGAGATCTTTTCCCGTGTTTTGACTCGTTATCTGGTACCCCGGGATCAGATTGAGCATTATGTGGAAAAGGTGCGCAAGGAAGATTATGAAATGTTTAGAAACTTAAAGCATCCAACTGTCGACATCCAGTCTCTTAACCGGATGCATCTGGAGGGAATGGATGTATGTGCGATTCTGGTAGATAAAGGTGCCCGGGCTGCCGGCCAGGCTATTGAAACAATAGGGCTGCGTAAGAAGTTCGGGGTGACGGTTCTGACTATTCAGCGTGACGGTCAGATGATACCGAATCCGG
>DHSK01000031.1 GCA_002408445.1 Syntrophomonas sp. UBA5288 | reverse complement strand
TCGGTTTCCTGTAGACTGTCATGGCCTTTTTCGCTTTGTTACTAACTGCCGGAGTAAAGTTGACAAAGTGCTTTCCGTATTTGTTCTTAGATCTGCGCGGCCGGAAGGTGTACCCCAGAAAATCAAACTTCGTTTCCGGATGTTCTCCTCGCCGATCGTCGTCTTTGCAGTAGACAATACGGGTCTTTGTCGGATGAAGTTCCAATCCACAATTCGCAAACCGTTTCTTTAGGCTATCGTAAAGCTTCTCCGCTTCTTTCCTGCTGCGGCAATGCGCTACAGCGTCATCGGCATAACGTGCAAATGGCTTGTCGGGATGATTCCGGGCCATCCACACATCAAACGCATATTGCAGGAACAGATTTGCAAGAATCGGACTAATGACCCCGCCTTATGCAAAGAAAGTAATTATTCTAAGTAATCTCGCCAAAGCTGAATAAATAGACGATTTCTTTAAATTTACTTTGCATAATTTCCGAAAATGATGACAGAGCTAAAACTCAAAAATCATTGGAGGGAGAGATTACAATGCAAAGTAAACCCTTAAAAGAACTTTTGCAGGAACTAGAACAGGAGTTGCTCCGACTTGGTTATACAGAAGGTTCGATGACCTTTTACCGCAGGCGCTGGGAACAGATTTTACACTTTGTAGGAGGAAAAAACGAAATTTACTATTCCGAGCAACTCGGCCTTGACTTTGTTGAAAGCTACTTCCAAATTTTCAAAAAAGATCTCGACAAAACACTTTCTCAGAAAGATACTCAAACTTAATGTTTTTACGTTTTACTTTGCATAAGCCTCAACTTTGCATAATGAATAGAAAATTATCCGAAGTCGATCAAAAAAAGCTCTCCGTGACCGAAAGAGCTGACTTTGGATAATTTCATTGAACGAAACCGTGGCTGGTTGCCAGTACCTTAGCTTTTATGGGGAAACAGAAATTATCACTCTTATTAAATCTGTACATCATTAGCCTAGTTATAACAAACGAGGTAATAAAATACATAAACAGGCACAAAAGCTATAATAAAATGATAAAAATAGGTACAATTCCCCCCTCCCCAATAAAGGGTATTTGGAATCATTATGCCATTACTGTTTTTTTGGCGAAGCTCTACTAAGATGTCCTACGCCACAGTGGGGACAGAAGGTAAAATCTTTGCCAGTTAGCGTCTTCAAAAAATCAAGAATGGACAATTTTACTTTTGGTTTATCCCTTACACGGGTATGTGTAAGCTTTTTGCAAAGTTTGAGTTTTGTAGCTTTATTTCTTGGACTTAAGAAACCATAATGCCGTATTTTAGTAAACCCCCGGGGCAATACATGAATAAGGAAACGGCGAATAAATTCATCGGCGGTTAAAGTCATCGTTTTTTGTTTATTGGCATCCCTGTAGTCACACCATTTAAAAGTCACAAGACCGTCTTCCAGTTTTAATATACGGTTATTGGAAATATTGTTTTAGCTAACCTAAAATGCCCAAAAGCTGACGGAATTGCCTGACCGGAAAAAGCTATGTATAATGACCATGATATTTCAGAAAGGAAAAGACGCCCCTGTTAAATGTGCAACTGAGGCAAACCAGATGCACCAGAGACGTCCCCAAAAATCATGGTCAGTATAACAAAATATGAGCTAATTGAAAAGCCGGACAAGGGAGTTTTTTAGTAAGGAGTGCGGAGCAGAGTTTTTGTCCGTGTTGTAATGGATCACTTCATGTTATTGGCAGCCGACGTCGAGTATTCATAAATGACCAAGGAGAGAAAATCATCCTAATCATTCGTAGACTACGCTGTAGAAATTGTGGTCGAATACATCATGAACTACCTGATATCCTGATTCCATACAAACGATACTCAAGCGCCAGTATTGAATCAGTTTTAAGCGAAGACACTAAGTTAACGGTGGCGGCAGATGAATCCACCATAAGACACTGGCGAAGCTGGTTCCAGAAGATATATCACTACTTCCTGGGTTGTCTCTCATCCATCGCTATCAGGTATGACAAAGATACTGCGGAAGGAATATACAGCCTTCCCGAGTCCAAACTCCAAAAGGTATGGCAATATGTGGGGGATGCCCCCGATTGGCTGGCAAGATGTGTCCGGCCCATCGTAAATTCAAATCTTTGGGTACATACCCGTTTTGCATTCTTGTCCTAATGGCTAAGAGCTAGACTCATGTTGAAAACAAAAACAAGGAGTGATTTCAACATGAGAGATCAAAAGAAGGCAGAAGAAATAGCTGCCCAACGAGTCCAGCTATTATCACCGCTTTTGTGTGATCAGCTGGACAACGCCCAGGCCAGGCTGATAAAAGCCAGGATATGTGAACAAAGCGGCATATCAGAACGTACCCTGCGCAGATACCTGAGTCAGTACAAAGCAGAAGGTTTCAGTGGACTAAAACCCAAAAGCAAAGGTCAGAAGCGCAGTGAGGACGCTATTCCGGCCAATGTATTGGAACAGGCTATACTGTTGCGTAGGGAGGTTCCTGGCAGAAGTGTAAGCCAGATAATTAATATCTTGGAGTGGGAAGGTTTGGCTGAACCAGGACAAATCAAGCGCAGTACCCTACAAGAGAAACTAACGCAGCGTGGCTATAGCTCAAGACATATGCGAATGTATGCTGATAGTGGGATTGCGGCCCGGCGATTTCAAAAGAAGTATCGCAATCAGCTCTGGCATTCAGACATAAAATATGGACCATATTTACCGATTGGCAAAAATGGAGCCAAGAAACAGGTGTACCTGGTAACATTCGTGGATGATGCCACTCGTTTTGTTCTGCACGGGCAGTTCTATCCGATTCTAGACCAGATGATTGTAGAAGATGCTTTCCGTCAGGCTATTTTAAAAAATGGCATTCCAGAGAAAGTCTATTTTGATAATGGCAGCCAGTATCGAACCAAATGGATGATCAGAGCCTGCGCTAAAATGGGTATCCGCTTAATCTACGCCAAGCCCTATTCGCCAGAAGCGACCGGGAAAGTTGAAAGATTTAACAGAGTAGTAGATTCTTTTCTAAGCGAAGCTGCTTTAGAAAAGCCACAAACTCTGGAAAGATTAAATGATCTTTTTCAGGTCTGGCTAACAGAGTGCTACCAGAACAAGGCTCACTCCAGCCTGAGTGGTAATATTAGCCCGGAAACTACCTTTCGCAGTGATAAGAAAGCCTTGAAGTTTCTGGAACCTGAAACCATAGCCAATGCCTTTTTACATGCTGAAGAACGCAAAGTAGATAAAGCTGGTTGTATTAGCTTTTTCAATAAAAAATATGAAGTTGGTCTTAACTTCATTGGCTGTAAAGTAACCGTTGTTTATGATCCAGCCAGTATTGAGGAAATAGCCATTGAGTATGAAGGTTACGCACCATTTAAAGCCAGAGAGCTGCTTATCGGTGAAAGAACCGGTATCCGTCCCAAGCTGCCAGAGCATTTGCAACCTCAGCCGGCTGATTCATCCAGACTACTAACAGCAGCTGGCAAGAAAAACAAACAACGCAAAACAGAACAGGCTCCTGCCGTAAGTTACAGGACTGTACGGAAAGGGGGCAGCGATAATGTTTGAAACATTTTACGAGCTGAGTAAGACTCCGTTTTCCAGGGATATTGCCACTGATCAGCTGTACTCATCCATCATGTTGGAAGAAACACTGGGACGTTTGGAATATGCCGCGCAAAGGCAATTATTCGCTGTTATTACTGGAGATTGTGGTACCGGGAAAACGACGATAATACGCAAGTTTAAAGACTATTTAGATTCATCCCAATACCTGGTTATGTATCTGGCAGATTCACAGCTTACCCCACGGCATTTCTACAAGGGTATGCTGGAACAGTTGGGGTGTGAAGCCAAATTTTATCGGGGTGACGCTAAGCGCCAGTTACACCGGGAAATTGAGCTTATGCGGGCGATGCATAATTTACAGCCGGTCGTTATTGTTGATGAGGCCCATCTTCTTGATAAAGAAATGCTTGAGGAAGTCAGATTTCTCCTCAATTTTAAAATGGATGCGGAGAGCCCGATGACTCTTATCCTGGTTGGCCAGAGTGAACTCTGGGATAAGCTGCAGCTCCAGGCTTATGCCGCTATCAAGCAACGAATTGACCTGCAGTGTAAACTACCTCACCTGGACCGTTCTCAGGTGGGCGAATATATTGAAAGACATCTAACGTACGCCGGTGCTAACCATGATATTTTCACTGATACTGCTATCGATGAAATTTACAAGTTCTCTAGTGGGACAGCCAGACTTATCAACAAGGTTTGTACTCATTGTCTTTTGTTTGGATCACAGAATGGAAAAAAGATTATTGATGACCATATGGTGAAATTGGTAATTCAAGGTGAGTTAACCTAGGCAATAAATAGACGGTGCTTCTTGGCCAGCTATTCCGTCAATCTCTGGACAACTAACACCGTCTATCTTCGGACATTATGGAGTAGCTCTAACAAAATAGCAACACGATGAGTATAACGCCCCAGATATTCAACTACATATCCTGCATTTTTAAATGGTGGCTTACAGTAGACAATCCATTCTTTTTGATAAAGTGATGATATGAAATCATTAAACATACCCTTATCTTGCAAATAAGAGATTGAACCATAAAATTCAAGCTTAGCCTGTTTAAGATAATATAAAAATTTACCTCGAAATTTTCTTGATAAAACCTTAACCGGGATAAAAAACTTTTTCTTAGAGTTAACCCACCGTCCACAAGAATTGAGGCCACCGCCTGGAACAATACAGTGAATATGAGGGTGGTGCAGCAAATTCTGTCCCCAGGTATGAAGTATTTCTGTAAAGCCTATTTGTGCTCCCAAATATTTTTTATCAGCACAAAGCTCTGATAAAGTTTCGGCAGCAGCCTTAAATAAAATATCATAAATAACCCTTTGATTTTGGTAGGCAACAGGATTTAAAGTATCAGGAATGGTAAAAACAACATGGAAATAGCCGACATTCAGCAAGTTATCTTTCCTTGCTTCAATCCAGCGTTCCTTATTTAAAGTTTGGCACTTGGGGCAATGGCGATTACGGCAGGAATTGTAAGAAATACGTATAAAACCGCATTCATCACACTCATCAATATGACCGCCTAATGCGGAGGTTCTACAAATTCCAATAGCACGCATAACTTTCAATTGATTTGCTAAAAGCCTGTGGTTAAGCTGATAAGTCTTTCCGTGTTGGGAAAAAACATCCTGTAATTCAGGCATTTGAAGGAACCGATGAACTACAATACACGGGCGAGTTATCAAGAGGGCTTTTAATGTCAGCGGTTAGATTAGCAAGGTGTAAATAAATTGTAGTGGACTGGATACTGCTGTGACCGAGTAATTCCTTAATCTGCAATAGAGTGGCACCGTCTTCAAGCAAATGTGTAGCAAACGCATGCCGAAGAGTATGTACTGAAACATTCTTTGTAATCCGGGCTCTTTTAGCAGCTTTGTCGAAAGCCCACTCGATACCTCTGGAAGTGATATGGGACACATTGTATGTTCCAAGAAAAAGCCAACCTTCAGGATGTTTCGGGCGGTATTTATTCCAGTATTCGCGTAAAACACTAAGACAAGTTTCTGAAAGCAGGGTGTAGCGATCTTTGCCTCCTTTACCATAGTCTACAAACAAGCGCATGTTTTTTGAATCAATATGCTGTATTTTAAGCGCCGCCGCTTCACTTACACGTAGACCCGAGCTGTATATAACCATTAGCATTGCCTTGTGCTTTAGATTGATGCAATTCTCGATAATTGAGAACACTTCTTCTTTTGTTAAAACTTCGGGAAGTGTTTTGCGATTCTTCTGGCGTGGAATCTGAAGATAATTAAGCGTACGATTAAATGTAACGGCAAAGAGAAAACGGATAGCCGAACTGTAATTATTTACAGTTCCAGGCGAAGCTTTTTTCTCATTAATCAAATACAATAAGAATTTGCGGATGTCGTACTCATTTAGTTCTTCAGCCGGACGGTTGCAATACTCAAGAAAAATTCGGGCATTTAATGTATAGCTTTCCAGTGTGTTTTTTGATAACCCCCGAAGCAGGATATCTTCTTTCATTCGTAGCAAAATTTGTTCTTTGTTTTCCATGCTGCATTCTCCTTTAAAATTATTAGCAGTAGCACTGCATAGCAATTTTAAGGCA
>DHSK01000162.1:5342-9341 GCA_002408445.1 Syntrophomonas sp. UBA5288 | reverse complement strand
CCCACTGCGGCCCGGAACATGGCTTCCCGCATTTCATCCGTGGGCTGGGTTACGGTATCACTGCGCAAATCGATATGTTGCATGTTACGATCTCCTTTTTTACGATTAGTAAGATAATAACTGGAAGAACCTATCAAAATAATACGACATACTTCATCTTATTGCTATTAAACCCGCCAAAAAAAAAACAGCCGGGGGATATTTATCCCCGGCTGCCGTTGTTCCCCCTGCCCATGCTTAGGATGTGGCCAGATGATAATAGGTCTGGGGACCAACAATTCCGTTCACTGAGATTCCTACCGCTTTTTGCAGCGCCTTTACGGCGGTCTGGGTAGCCAAACCGAATTTACCATCCAGTTGTCCGTTATAATATCCCATCTTTTTAAGATGTGCTTGCAGGAAATATACATCATATCCCTGGTTGCGGTCGAACTTGCTTCTCTGCAAAAGCCTGCCGCCCATCTGAGTTTGCATATACAGGGCCGTAAAAGTATTGGAACCGACTATTCCGTCTTGAGACAGACCAAAGTCTTTTTGGAAAAGCTTAACTGCGGCCTGCGTTTTGGAACCGAATTTGCCGTCAGCCGGTCCTCCCAGTGCCAGGGCATACTTCTTGGCAGTACTGGCCAGCCGGTTTTGGAGAATCTTTACGTCATTTCCCGTGGAGCCGTTGCTTAAATTGCGGGAACCAAATACAGCTGCGCCTGAGGGTAGGTATGGTCCGGTTGGCTGCCCGAGGAACAAGAAGGTATTGTTACCCACAATGCCGTCAGCAGCCAGGCTGAAATATGTCTGAAATCTCTTAACCGCTGCCTGAGTTTGAGGACCAAACGAGGATTCACCGCTTATATGTGAGGTTATGGATTTAGGCAGGTTATTTAACAAAGATTGCAGGATAGTGACATCGGTGCCGGTGCTGCCAAGCTTCAGTATGCGGCTGCCAAAGTTTATATAGGCCAAATTATATCCCCCCTTTATATGAGCTACTGTATGATATGGATTTTGTATCAAAATCGTTACCATAAATTAGAAGTATTAACAAAAGTATTAATTAGACGCTTAACATTAGGGTTTTAATTTAGACGGGATATCACCGGAGTGAATCTTACTGTCATTAAAAAAGCTGCCCGTTCTGAATCGGACAGCTTTTAGAGGCTTCAGTGTAAAAGTTATTGGCTGGGCCATTTGCCCCCGATGTGGCTGGCCTTGCTTAGAGGTTGGCCAAACTTAAGTACACTTTGGAGGCATTTTCCGCCATCTCTTTAAAAAGGGGACGCAGTTCAACGATTGGATACAGATGGGATAATTGACGAAACACGCTGTACAAATTATCAATTAGTTCTAGACCAAGCATTAAAACTTCATTTTGATTATTGATATCCATCAGATTGAGTATTTCTTCAAGTTGATAAAGTTTACAGGCATAGGAGTCGAGAATGGGATAAATTATTTCTTCCAGTTCATACTCATGTATTTGCCCCACCTCATTTAAATATAAGCCTTTGCTCTGGTAAAAAAGTGCAATTTCATTATTCAGGGTCAAATTGTATTTGTTAACCAATTCTTGCCTTACTGCGCTTAATCTCTTAATGTAAGCTTTTAACATTTTAATATTAGTATTGTGCATACATTTCTGCTCAATCGTATTAAGACTCTGTAAGGTAAGTTCATAAATTATCAGCCCTAAACCGTATACCTGGCTCGCGCTTTCTGCCTTTCCTTTTTTCATCAAATTGGCAGGATGGGAAGGCTTTTCAATGGTTGCATTGACCACGATTAAAATCACCTCCTTTAATAATTAGGTTGTGCTGCTGAAATTGATTTATGCCAGTCTTATATTGTACAAACGGTCTTTCAACGGCATAAATGCCATAATATGGTTAACAAAAATCCTATCCAAAATTTTATAAAAAGCTCGTGATTTGTCATCAAAACCATTTGTGAATATGAGTATAGCGGTAGATTATACCGGGTTGGGGTATTAAGAATGCTTGCACCCCGGTTGAATAATGCTATAATCGAATCTATGCATTTACAAAAAACCTTTACCGGTAGGAAAAGTATTTACTTGACCCCGAATTTTGAGGAGGTAATAAATATGGCCGGAGTAATTAAGGCGTCGCAATTGAGCAGAAGTGGTGAGGTTGTATTGTGGGAGAATGAGATCAATGGAATCAAAGAATACGAACTGATTATAAACGGCGTATTTATTATGGCGTCCTATAATCATCTTTCTTCCGAATTGCTGGTCCGAAATGCCATCAGGCCTGGTCAAAATACCGAAATTCTGGTTGGAGGACTGGGCATGGGCTATACGGTCAAGGAAGCCTGCGCTCATACCGAAGTTGTCGGAGTCGATGTGATAGAAATTGAGCCTGTAATTATCGAATGGAACCGCACTTGGTTTAAGAAAGGTAATAATGCTTGCCTGGATGACCAGCGGGTCAAGGTAATGGAAGATGATTTCTTTAGCTATGTCCAAAATTGTGAGAAAACTTATGATCTGATCGGCATGGATATCGACAACGGCCCTATGATGCTGGTTAATGACACTAATGCCAGAGTATACCGGGCCGGCTTTTTCAGACAAATATTAAGCCTGCTTAACCATGAAGGGGTATTTGCCATTTGGTCCTGCAATCATGATGAGAATTTGTTGCAGGAAGCCAGACTGGTTTTTCCGGACTGTCAGGCCGAAGAAGTAATAGAAGAACATGATGGGCGTAAAGTGCCTTACTATATTTATTTTTGCCGGAAGAAATAATCGGGATCAACTCTTTTTGGCGGCAATAAATTTTCCCACCCTTCCCCCAATAAATTTGATGAAAACTACCGAACTGGCTAACCAGGCTATCGTCCCAATCAGGAGTGATAATCCCCAGTTTTGCAGATAGGACAGGGATAAGGAAGTAGCGATGACACATACCGTACAGCCCAGCATACCGGCTATGGCCCCCAGGGCCACTTCCGATGCCCGTTCGGAACCTTCGAAAACACCGGCCATTATAATAGCAGCTACCATGACGGCAGGAAAAGCGGCAAAAATCCCGGCAAATGATTTCCAGGGTATGAGTTGCAAAAAAACGAAACATAGGGCTACTGCGCCTCCGCCCAGTACAAAACGCAAGGATAAATCTTTCATCTGATTTTTCATAACTAAATACCTCCTGTGAGCATTTTCCAGGACAAGTACAAGGCCGGGGCTATGATACACCATAGGATCAGGGATTGAATGAGACCCTTTTTCCAGCCATTGCGGGCAATATAATAGCTGGCGGCGATGGCGCAAAAAATGTCGGCCGTCATTCCCACCAGAGCCCCGTGCGATATATTCTGGGAGACGTTTATAAGAGCGCTCCCGCGGTATTCGATTCCCAGACTCAGCACAGCGGCCAGGTAGACGGCGGGAAACGCCGCAAAGATACCGCCTACTTTACCCCCAAACCAACGCGCTACTATGGTAGCGGCTACTACCGCTGCTCCGCCCAGTACAAATCTGATGATTATTGGCAATATATTTTCGATTAACATAAAATTTTCCTTTCATAATCATAGGTTTAACGGGAATTCCAGGCTCAATTATATACCCATCCTTATATCATTGAAAGGTGTGATTGTGCTTTATTAGTATTGGCATGATTTAGTAAAATTAAATTAGTGTTGCGGGAAACGAGGTGCTGTGAATGATTCGCTTACGGGGACATCACCTGGTATGTTTGCACTATTATCACGGTGATGGTCTTAATGATGCTTATGCCGTCAATCTTAAACAAAAAGTAGAACTGGCCCAACGCGGTGAAGCTATAACCATTGCCGGCGGAGCCGATGACATATGTGCGGCTTGCCCTAATCTGCGGGAAAGTATATGCCAGGGTATACCGGCAGAGGAAGGAGAAATACTAAAGCTTGACCGGCAGGCCCTGGCCTTGCTTAATTGTAAGGTTGGGGATCAGGTCCGCTGGGACCATGTACTTCAACAGGTGCAATCAGCTCCACCTT
>DHSK01000162.1:0-5148 GCA_002408445.1 Syntrophomonas sp. UBA5288 | reverse complement strand
TACCCCAACCCGGCATAATCTATTATTCAAGGAGGAAGCAAAATGAAACGGATAAAACAGGTGTGTTCCAGGGTATATCAGGTAGGGGGCAACGGGCTTTCCAATCCCGAAGACTGCTGTGTTTATATGGTGGACGGAGGCAGTGCATCAGCTGTAATAGACGCAGGGGCCGGTGCCAGTGCCGGCCGGATACTGGAGAATATAGCCAACGCAGGATTCGAGCTTGATGCAATTAAATACATAATAGTCACCCATGGCCATATTGATCATATTGGCGGGCTGCCGGTCTGGGCCCGCCAACTGAAGGGGCAAATTGTTGCTCATGAACTGGATCTGCCGGCAGTTGCGCAGGGAATTCCGCGTCTCACGGCCGCAGGCTGGTATGGGGTTGATTACCAAGGGGTAAATGTTGATATCGTTTTGCGGGAGCCAATGCAGCCGCTTCAGGTGGGGGATTTGTCTTTAAACTTCGTGCATACCCCGGGACATACACCCGGAAGTATTGCGGTTTACCTTGATGTGGAAGGACAGAGGTTTCTCTTTGGTCAGGACATTCATGGACCTTTTAATCCGGAGTGGGGTTCCGACCTTAAGCAATGGAGAGGCTCCATGCAAAAACTTTTAGAATTAAAAGCAGACATCCTGTGTGAAGGACATTTTGGCATATACACCCCGGCTGCCCGGGTAGAAAGCTATATTAAGAGCTACCTGGAAAGAATGGGCTGATCGCAGCTCCCCGATGGCCGGCGTTGGAAGCGGGCTTCAGATCATTGCGCTTCGGGCCGGCCTACGGCTTTTTCAACCGTTTCATACTTGATAAGCCTGGTCGCAAATAGATTTAGTAGTGCTATCACCGCTGCGGCCAGGAAAACCCATTGAAATCCAAAACGAGCCCACAGCAATCCGCCCCAGAATGGTACCACCATGGAAACCGCGTGATCCAGGGTAAGTCCCATGGAAATGGTGGGAGCAATGTCTTCCTTCGCTATGGCAATCTTATTCAGATAAGTGCTGCGTGCGATTCGGACCGAGAAGAGCAATTGGTCGGCCACGTAACATATCATTACAACTATTAGAGCGGTTGAGGCTGAAAACCATTGCGGGGCAAAGCCATACGCCACACAGATAAAAATAAGCAAAAATGATTCAACCGCAATAATAATCCGTTCTCCCCAGGTGTCGATAGCTCGTCCCAGCCAGGGACGAAAGACCAGGCTTAATACGGTGCCGCAAAACCCCAGCAGTGCAAATGTCTCTACTTTGCACTGAAACATGGTTATAAGTACCCAGGGAGCAAAGGTAAGGAATATTTGTTTGCGTGCTCCAAAAAGGATATTAAGCAGATAATAAACTTTATATTGTTTTTTATAAACCAGTTTCCGGCGGGTATGTTTCAAAGGCTGTGGCTTAATAAGAAAAAGGCAGATGCAGGCCAGCAAGGCACAGGTCCCGGATAGAGCAAAAATATGGCCGAAAGAAAAGTGTAAACGGGAAGCTCCCCAGTAGACCACCACCATTCCCAGCAATGACCCCAGCGATTCAAGCGAGCCCAGCTGGCCCAGACGGCGTCCTTCATGGCCTTCTTCAGCCAGACGCAGACCTATGGAGGGGGAAAGTGCCATAAAAAGATGGGTACCGGTGCTCCAAACCAGCATCCATATGACTACCCGGGTCATGTCAGGAGCCAAGTATCCCTGCCCCCATAAAGAAACTCCCACCAGCAGAGCCGATACCATGGCTATCCGGGTATCAGGCAGAAAGGCGAGAGCGGTAAATACGAAAACCACCAGAAAACCAGGTAATTCCCGGGGAAATTCCAATCCGCCGCGAGCTACTTCACTTACATGATGCACCTGTGCCAGGTAATTATTAAAAGAGGGATCGTAAAGTCCGGAATAAGCCCCCATCATCAAGCTGGCCAGGGCAAAGAGTCCCAGCGGAGTAGAAAGTTTTTGCATGGTTAATTTCATTTAATTCGACCTTCCTAGCAGAGTATCATAAAGTCCTTCTCTCTGCCTGTGCGATAAATTTTACTATAGCATTATAGCGTTTATTATACCTTAAATGTTTGAAAATGCGCCGGCGCTATAATCGCATTACTCGTCAATTCCCAATGTTATATAGCAGCCGGTGAATATATTTATACCACAAAGGAAAAATTATTTTAAAGGTCAACCGCAATTAGGGGTAAAATTTTTACTCGATACGCCGGGTTGATTTTATGGGTAATCATGAGCGGATATGCTATGAACAGCCTGCATGCTTCTTCAGGCGTGGCCGGTATTTTGTCCGACAACCGGAAAAGGCACAGCATTTTTCACTGCATCGGTACTTTGAAAAAAGGGTTGTTCCTATTTGTCTTGTGATTTTTTTATTTTGGCAGAAAGAGAGGACAACAATGGGCAATGTAAAACAATTGATCGACAATGCTGTAATGAAAGAAGCGTTCCGGTATTTACAGAAAGATCCGATGAAAAACCTGCCGAAGCTGCTCAATTGGGCAGATAAAGTCATGGTAAATGATGTTTATCGTCCCGCTCTCCAGACCTTCAGAGAGATATCAGAAGATCCGGCCAATAATTGGAATATACTTATTAATCGTTTTTTCAACGAATTAAATCCCGGCATACAGAAAAAATTTCTGATTAATTTTATGGTAAATGCAGGAATGGCCGGCAATGGAATCATTCAAAAAAGTAAAGAAAAATATGATTGTAATGTACCGTGGGCCATCCTGTTCGACCCAACTGCGGCCTGCAATCTGAACTGTACCGGTTGTTGGTCCGCAGAGTATGGCAAAGATATTTCACTGCCCTTTCCGATAATGCAAAAAATAATTAAGCAGGGTAAAGAGCTGGGAATCTATATGTACATACTTTCAGGCGGCGAACCAACTGTGCGCAAAGACGATATTATCCGACTTGCGGAAGAAAATAACGATTGTATGTTTTTATCCTTCACCAATGCGGTACTGATCGACGAGGAGTTTGCCTCCCAGGTTGAGCGGGTCGGCAATCTAATGTTTGCTGTCAGTGTGGAGGGTTATGAGGATGAAACCGATATGCGGCGCGGTAAAGGAACTTATCAAAAGGTAATGGATGCGATGGATATTCTACAGAAGCATGGTATCATTTTCGGCTTTTCCACCTGTTATCACAGCAAGAACACCGAGGTGGTCGGATCGGAAGAATGGGTCGATGCCATGATTGCAAAAGGCTGTAAATTCGGTTGGTATTTTACTTATATTCCCATCGGTAAGAGTGCCGTTCCGGAACTGCTGGCAAGACCCGAGCAACGCGAATTTATGTATCATCAAATGAGAAAATTCCGCACCACCAAGCCTTGCTTTATTCTCGATTTCTGGAACGACGGCGAATATGTAAATGGATGTATTGCGGGAGGCCGCAGCTACTTGCATATTAATTCCAACGGAGATGTGGAACCCTGTGCTTTTATCCATTACTCTAATGTCAACATTAAGGATGTCAATCTGGTTGACGCTCTGCGTTCCCCGCTTTTCCAGGAATACCGAAAAAACCAACCCTTCAACCATAATCATCTGCGTCCCTGTCCCATGTTGGATAACCCTGAAAAAATTCAAGAAATGGTAAGCAAATCAAACGCCCGCTCCACCCAACTGGAAGACAATGAATCGGTAGAAGAACTGATTGCTAAAACAGTTCTGGCTTCGGAAAATTGGAAAGTGGTAGCAGACAGATTGTGGGCAAATCCGCATTAATAATTTAAAACAAGGGTGGTTTATACTACTTTTCTCTTTCTGTGCAGACCAGTCGCAGTAAGGCTATTTTTTTTGCCTGCAGCTGCCCATTTCTTCTCAGACGCCCGGACAATTGCAGAACAGGTGTATCCGTCGACTTATTGCCATTTTCTGAAGAAAGCATAGGCTTTGGCCTGTTGATGCCGGTAATGTATGGCTATTGGAGCCCTGGCCGGTATAGGCCTGTTTTTTTTACGGGGAACTCACAAAATTGAGGAGGATTTGTTCCTTTTCCATTACAATGGACTCTATACTATAATACTGATAAGAGTTTATACAAAACATGCCGATTAATTATTCTATACTTTGGTTAGATGTAATAGAATCTAACAGGTTAAATGAACCAATATGAGGGGAGGTAAAGAAGTTGGGTATCATACGTATATATGCGGATAATGCCTGCGATTTGGACCAGCCGGTCCTGGATGAACTGGGAGTAAAACTTTTTTATATGCCGGTCACGATCAAAGATAAGACTTATCAGGATCGCTTGACTATAGAGCCGCCTGAATTCTATCGGCTTATTGAGGAGCCCGGAGTAATTCCGACCACAGCTCAGATTACTCCAGTTAATTTTCAGGCCGAGTTTCAAAAAGTAATAAATGAAACGGATGATGAAATAATCTATATAGCTTTTTCCTCCGGTTTAAGCGGTACATACCAATCGGCTTGTGTCGCCCGGGACATGGTTTATCCCGCGCGCATAACCGTCATAGATTCCAAGAGTGCTTCAGTGGGCTACGGACTTACGGTAATAAGAGCAGCCCGGGCAGTTGCTCAGGGGTTAAGCAAGCCGGAAGTAATCATGGAAATAGAAGATAACATAAAGCGCATTCAACACCTGTTTATCGTAGGTAATTTTGATATGCTCAAGCGGGGCGGCCGGGTAAGTGCTACATCGGCTGCAGTTGGAAATCTGCTTAATATTAAACTGATACTGCATTTTGTTGATGGCTGTATTGTTCCGCTGGAAAAAGTGCATGGTTTGAAAAAAGCCCGCAAGAGGATGCTGGAGATTATGGAAGAACGGGGCTCTAATTTGCCGGACCAGCTTATAGGCATCAACCATTCGGCTGATTACGAAGGTGCGCTGGAAATGAAAAAACTAATAGAAGATAAATTCGGCTGCCATGATTTTGTCATATCTGAAATCGGCGCCGCCATCGGCTCCCATGTAGGGGCCGGAACCTATTCGGTCTTCTTCCTGACCAAATAAAAGAAACGATTACTATTTTCGTATTAATCGTCCATGGCCGCATGCCACAACCACTTGAGAATTTTGCATAATTCCCAAAACCCGATTTGTCATTGCTATGAATAAGTGCTGGTTTGTCACCCGGCATATTATTTATATGTCATCCTGAGTGCAA
>DHSK01000139.1 GCA_002408445.1 Syntrophomonas sp. UBA5288 | reverse complement strand
CAAGTTCTAACACAGACTGCTAGCATTAACATTGATATTTTCCTGTTTCTATACCCGACCCATCAATTTGAATTCCGTTATTATTGATTTTGTAATTGGGATGGTGACCTTGGATGCAGATAGAGCATTTACGATATTTGGTTGAAGTACACAAAGCTGGCTCCATCAGTAAGGCAGCTGAAAATTTGTATATTTCCCAGCAAGGGTTAAGTAATGCCATTCACTCCATGGAAAAGCATATCGGTGTGTCTATTTTAAACCGCTCCGGTAATAAAATTTATTTTACTGCGGAAGGCGAAAAAGTTGTTGAAAAAGCGGAAGAAATCCTGCTTAAGATTGCTGAATTATTTGCCGCTGTAAATCCTCAAATTAATAACGATAAAGATGAAGCATTAACTATTTTCCTTACACCGTTTTTTTCTACTTCGGGTTTACCTAAATTATTGCATCAATTTCGGATAAAATATCCCCATATTGATTTATTAATACTTGAAAAAAGCCCTTCCCAATTAATCCATGATATCTGTACCAACCACAATGCAATTGGACTGGTTAATATCATAGAGGATGATTTTGACTCCAAATTCTTTGATGATAATAACCTTACCTTTAATTTTCTCTTTGAGTGTGAATATTTAGTACTGGTTGACAAAAACTCTCCTTTGGCAGATAAACCTTTTATTTCTATCAGCGAAATTTCTAAAAGTAATTATGCCATTTTAGATTTTGAACAAATGAATAGTATTTATGAACGTTTATTTAAAAGGATTAATAAGCCCAACATCGTGCTTCGAACCGTAAACCAGGATTTATATACCTCAACCATTGCAAGCGGCTTGGCAATTGGTTTATCAACTTCAATTGCCAGGACGTTCGGAAATAAGAGCAGACTATTAACTGCTGTACCCATAAAACCATCATTAAAAGCGTTTGTTGGCTGCGTTAGCTGTACGAAACTACACAATCCAAATATACAATTATTTTTGAATAGTATGAGAAAATTTGTTGATAACTCATATTCCTAGTCCAGAATTCGCTTAAAACCTTACTGCAAAAGGTTTAAGTATTCTTTACCAGGATGCTTCTGCCTCATTTAAGATCAGCACATCAAGATCGTTAGGAACATACAAATTCCCGCAGTAGTATCTTCGTCCTTCGGCCGTATACAATTTTTGGCGATGGATTAAATTCCGATCCTCGGTATGCCACAAAACCAGATTCTTTATCTTTAGTTGGGCAGCTATTTCACAGACATCTTTTACGGTGCTGTGATGTTTCTCGTAAGGTTTAAAAATTTCACGGTCACGATAAAGACAAAACGCTTCACCTAATAACCAGTCACTATTTTCAACATATTTCCGGCATAATGAATTATACGGTTCATCTCCCATGCAGGTAAGAGTCTCTCCATTTTTCAGTTTTACCCTAAAACCAAATTGTTTAGCCTTTATCGAATGGATATCAAAAAAAGTGAATTCTAAACCGCCCAGGGTTTCCTTTTGTCCATCCCCTACAGGAAAGAGCATAATCCTTTTACCGATTAATCCAATAATTCCCGCATCAAGCGTTACTTGCATGAGCGTTAATATATTCTGGATCACTTCGGCATGGCCGTAGATATTAAGATTGCCCTCATATTGGTCAGTATGAATAAGCATTGCTATTTTGCGAATAATCCAGAGTATGCCAAGTATATGATCAGAATGCCTATGGGTAACAAAAGCATTATGAATGTTGGCAACCGGAATTTTAGCCTTTTCCAACATTCCCAATATACCATTGCCCCCGCCTGCATCAACCAAGATGTATTCGTTTTCATGGGTTAACGCAAAACATGTATTATAACAGTTTGTCGTTAATGCATGACCGGTTCCTAAAACGATGAGCTTTTCCATTTTATTGTCACTCCATAGAGCAAATCATCAACCAGCCCACCCTTCTCGATAATCGGAGAAAGGTGGGCTGGTTTACCAATCTTATGAGGTATACGTAATTATACGCTTACCCTTCTCTTATAATTTTACTGAACACTTGGTATCATATCTTAGATCATCAATATTCAGATAAATATCATAATCCCCGGACAAGCTTTCCCTGCTTACATAGAATTGGAAGTCATTGTCGTTTTGCTTCTCAAAATCAACACAGGCAGCTGTAACATCATGAACTTCCGTAGGTATTAAGTAGAACTTCGACCCTTGTCGGCCTGCTAATTCAAGAAAAACTTGAGATCCTTCCCTGAATGTGGCGCGAACAGCCAACCGGTCTTCTTCCAATATCAAACTTAGGTTATGTTGTTCAGGCAGTTCTGTTTCAGCGTCTTTAAACTTAACTTTCATAAACTCCGGCGTTACTCCAAATCCACCCAGCATTTCGCCCTTACCCAAAACAAAATTGGTTTTTTCATCATAGGGGCTAATTCTTCTTGCCCGGTAATAATTACCACCCTGGACTCTCAATTCGTACTTAACTTCATTATTTTGTACTTCAACCGTAATGGATTCCAAAGTTAAATGGATATGCTCGTCATTATACTTGTTCAAGAGCATGGCGCCTAAGCCATCGGTATGTTTGCCTCTGTAGGTCGCTATACCACCCGAGTGAACCATATAATGTCCTTCACCATAATAATCAACATTACATATATAAGGAGAATAGAATTCTGCTCCTCTTTCTTTCCCGTACTGCCAAACCTGCTCAATTTCCATTTTATCAGTATCAATTCTGTAGATTACGCCACGGGAGAAATTTTCTTGGGGATCAACACGGTTGGCTTCATTTTTAGAACGATAGGTTCCGTTGTCAAAAACGAAAACATCGCCATTGGGCAAAATTTGAGCAGCATGTTGTTCATATTGCCAGTCGAAATCCCCGTTGGTAACATTTTTGAAGAAATACTTCTGCCATTCTTCTCCCCAGCCTTCAGGATCACCCAGGATCCAGTTTAATTTACCGGTATCATAGTCGAAGTTGATGATGGCATCTTTATGCCTTCCTGACATAGTGATGGAATTGGTTGGTTTATCATACCAAACCGCATTATTGTGGAACCAGTCGTGGTAATTCCAGTCTCCTGCATTTCCTAATTCTCTCGGCAGGATATTCTTCAGATCCCACGATTTGAGTATGTTCCCGGTAGCTCTGTCAAGCTCAACCACATAGTCTTCAACCGAATCATTGAAATCATTATCAGAAGCAGCTAATATATTGCCATTTTCCAACTCTACGGCATCATGGTGGACCCCGCCGGGCAAACGATATTCTTTATAGATTTTTCCGCACAAGTCCATCTCCGTGAGTCCTACGCAATAGTAGGGTTTTTGTATTGTCCGATAAGAAGTGTACAATAATCTTCCGTTCGCCAGTTTCTTAATATCCCAGCTTTGCATATTGGTTATCATCCATCTTAAATCACCGGCATAATCAAAACCCACACTTCTACATGAATCAATTAAAGGCGTAGTAGTCGAGAGCAACATCAGATCTTTCCCAAAATACTCATAAGTGGTATGGCAATAGAGCGCTTTATTGACATTTAATTCTTTAACCTTAATTCTGACTTGTGTTGTTTGACCATTGCCAAGAGTTATAACCACCGTGTTTTCATAATTGTCATACAATCCGTAAATCGGCAGCACATGCTCTTTAGCAGCAGGAAAGGTATGTTTAAAATCGCCTTCTGCTGCTTTACCTTTTACGGTAATTTCAGCAGTCGTTTCTTCAGCAGTATTAAAACAAATAACGGCGGCAAGCGGATTAATTAAATAGGGATTTTCAACTACGAGTGGATTTTCTACAGTATAATTTCCTGATCGCAACTCGGCTAAAAACTTTTCTTCCGACTCAAATTGCAAAGTAATCAAATGCTTTTCAGTTTCCAAGTAATTTCTCAAGGCTTTTACTCCTTCCTTATTAATATTATTATAAATACTGATTTAACTGATTTCCTCCAGGGATTTACCGCCCGTACGCATTCCCCATATTAGCACTACCGCGACTGGAAGAATCAACATAATTGCTACAGCGGTATAAACACCTGCAAATTTATACTGGGCAAAAAGCACAGGTATAACAAGCTGGAATCCCGATGTTGCAAAACGTCCTAATGCGTTATGGGTACCGGTAGCGGTATTCCGCATTTTTGTTGGGTAAGATTCAGCAATATAACTGAAAGAAATGAAACTCCCGGCCATAATGCAGGCAATTAACAGAAATCCGACGCTGACAATAGGTAAAAATCCGTTCACACGTCCAAAAATAATTGCCAACACAGCGGCTAAGGCATACAGTACTGCAAGAGGAATTTTTCGTCCTCCCTTATCGGAGACCAGCGATGATATAAATAATCCTACAGGAACACCGATCATTAGGATAAACGAGGCTTGCAAGCACTCCGCCACATTTAATCCTCTTTGATTCAGAAGAGTTGTGGTCCAGTTCGTAACGACAAACCCTGCCGGGGTGGAAATAAGGACAAAAAATAACAACACCAAAGTTCGCTTAATATATTTAGGAGAAAACATGCCTACCAGCACATCCATAACTTTTTCACGGGGAACCACCTTGGATGCAGCTTCGCTTAAGTCGACATTCACACCAGTAATTTGCTTAACAATTTTTTCTGCTTCAGGCATTCTTCCTTGCGCTACCAACCAGCGTGGTGATTCATGAAGATATTTTAAACCCACGGCAAAAGCGACAAATCCAATAGCGCCGAAGTAGAAAATATATCGCCATGCCTCGGCATGTAAAGGAATAATCTTCAAACATAGGAAACCAACAATCGGTGCAGCGCAAAAACCTACTGCAGCAGTAAGACCTTGCCATTTTCCCCGAGTTGCTGCCGGAGCCATCTCGGCAATATAGGCTTGTGAAGTTACCATCATACAAAAAACACCGAAACCCGTCAGTGCCCTGGTGACGATAAACATTGATAAGCTGGTTGCAAATCCATTAGCTATGGAAGCAGCTGAAAACAGGAATATGGCGCCTAGAAAAGTTTTTCTGCGACCGATAAAATCGGAAACTATTCCACCAGTAAGTCCACCAAGAGTCATAGCCATAAAATAAGCAAAAGTAATTTGACTGACCTGGGCCATTGTTAATGACCATGATTTCATTAATGCAGGAGCAATAAAACCGAAATTCCAATTATCCATTTGCTCAAAAAAATAGGCCATCATAATAATATAAAATATTATTTTATGGGTAGTTGATACCTCTAAACCGTCAAAGTAGTTATTCGATATTTTCTCATTATTGTCTAGCATTTGACTTCCTCCTATTACGCTTATTGTGTTGCCAGGTTCGTCAAATTGAAATGATCCTCCTTTTCTAAACCAATAGATTTAACGCGCGCTATAAAGGTTTCTGATAATTCAATCATATTTCCTTATTAAAGACTTCACAAACAGATAATAGTTAAGGTAGTCTACAAGTTTTTGTTGTAAATACCCAACTCCAACTTTTAAATTGAGAGTTCTGCATAATCAAAAAAAACAACCTATCATTGCTATGAATAAGAGTATCATCCTGAGCAAAGCGAAGGATCTTCCCCACTCAGAGTTCGAAAGATCCTTCGGCTTTTGCCTCAGGATGACAATTCTAAAAGTGAATTATGCAAAACTCTCAAATTAAAAGAAATCTACACTAATTTATTGAAATAATCTTCAGGGGTTAATATTGGGGCTGGGTGGTTCATTTTTAAACGAGTAAAAGTGGCTCACTTTTTTATCAGCACGGTGGTTCACTTTTTCGGCGATAATCGGAGAAAGAGGCTCTTTGGAAATAATAGATAATGTAAGAAATGGGTAGGCAGACCTTGGTAATTGCTTTAACCAACAAGTTTCTTGAAGGTAGAATAAAAGATATGGAAAAAGATATTGTATAGAAAAATTGCCTATGGTAAATGGTAGGGTTCAGCCAGTAATCTAACTAACCGTCTTTCTAATATACTTATGCATAGGAATGTAACCCCGGAAGCAGGTAGTTTACACCAAAGAATGTAAAGAGAACCGCGGCAAATCCAAAGACGGCAAGCCAGGCCGCCCGTTTTCCTTTCCAATCATACATCAGGCGGGCATGCAGGTATCCGGCATAGATAAACCAGGTAATGAGAGACCATGTTTCTTTGGGATCCCATGACCAATAGGTGCCCCAGGCATAATTGGCCCAGATAGCTCCGGTAATAATTACCAAAGTTAAAAAAGAGAACGCAAAGATAATTACCTTATAACACAGTTCATCCAGTACTTCTGCCTCAGGGAATCGCGCTACAATCCCAACATTTGGATTTGTGCCGGTCTGAGTCTTTATGAGATACATTATTGCCAAACCGAATGATACAGCAAAACCCCCGTAAGAAAAAATAGCGGTAATTACATGAAAGGTCAGCCAGTAGCTTTTCAATGCCGGGGGGATGGCATGAATAATCCTCTCATTGGCTCCCATGGTCATTACTATGAAAGCCAGAAGCAGGAACGGAACAGGCATTACGAATGCTCCCAGTGCCTTAAGTTTAAAACGAAATTCGTAATATAATAAAATTAGAACGGTTGCCCAACAAAAAGTCAGGATGAATTCATACCCGTTGGACAAAGGCAATCGGTGTGCCAGCATGGTTCGCGTAATCAATGTAATGGTATTGCCAGCCCAGCCTATAACCGCCAAGACTGCAGCAACCTTCCCCACTGCTTTATTCTTGCTCCCCATCCTGATCCAATAAACCATCATGGCTAAAAAATAGGCGATTACGGTTAAATAAAAGCTATAACTTTCAAGACTTTGCAGTTGATTCATCAAATTATTCTCCTATTCAATATTTGCTGTCAGGATGACAATAAAGCCTCTAATATATTACTGAACTCTATTTCATTTGGTTTGGCCATTTTACCCATAGACATACCCATCGACAATGTTCCGGTTTGTCCTTTTTCTAAGAATACACCGGAAACCAGCAAAGGACGCCAATAGAAAGACAATATTAACCCCAGCAATAGCATCCCGCATCCCAGCCAGACTACCGGCACCCCCGGGTCATATTTAACTTGCAAGCCAGTAGCATTAGTCAAGTTCTCCAAAGTTATTTTATATTGATTAAAAACAAATTCACTCTGACCTGGTGTTAGTTGCAACAGAGCATCTTTGTCCCCGGTACCGTATACCTGCAAATATACCACCGGTCTGTTCTGCAGCTTCAGCCCTTTAACATACAGACTGTTCTGAATTTTTTGGGGCAAACGATAGTGAAAATCGGTCTTTGCCGTACTGGCATCCGCAGTCAGTCCAAGGGGAATCATACTGCTAATCTTCCTGCCGTCAAGTTCCACGCTAATGAAGGCGTAATCAGCATACTTGCTTTGGTAATAATAAACTCCGTCATACTTAAACGGATGATTAACGGATAGTGTTCCCGTGGCTAGCTCCCTGCCGCTTTGTATTATGCTTATATTTGTATACCAGTTGTCTCTTTCACCGTTGGCCAAATAACGATCCTCAATCGCATTAATCCTGACACTGTAACCTTTATCTGCACTTCCTTTATTAAAATTTATATCATTAAACTTTACGGTATCCCCGCTCAATCCCATGAAACCGCCGGAAAATCCCCAGGCCCCCATCATTACTCCAATTACTATAAGAACAAAAGCGATATGAACGATATAGGAACCCCAATAACCCATACGGTGCTTCAAAGCGGTAAAGGCCCAACCATCCGTTGTTTCGGCCATATCCAAACGGTATCCCCTGGTGTTAAGAACATTTTCGAGTTGCTGGCGCAGTTCACTTGAATTCCCGGTTACGGAATAATTAATTCTTTGAGGGACTGCATGTATATTGCGGGGAATTTGCGGGTGAAATGACCGTTTAACAGCACTATTAAATCGGCTGATACTGCAAACGATAAGATTAATACACAGAAGGCCAAAGAGCAATTTGAGCCAGACTAGAGCATATACATCTTCAGAAACGAAAGTGCCAATACCAGAAAGCAGAGCAGTCAAACCCAAGAGGATTAATCCGGTTTTCATTGCAGTAAAAAGCAGCCATAACTTCTTAGTCCATTTTTTCATAAAACATCTCCCAAATGCAGAAAAATTTTAGATGGAGATATATTCGAAGTCTTTATTCTACTTCCAATTCCAGCAGTTCATGATATAGTTCCTTTTTGCGGTCGGCCAGAAAAAAACTGTCTTTCATTGACTTGCGTTCTCTGGTGCGCAAATTATTTAATGGTTGGGCAGACAAGCGAGCATACAGAATCTCTTCGGATTTATCAAGTGATTGGGCGATAATTTCACCTTTCGGACCCCAAACCATCGCACCCCCGCCGTACCCTCTTCCCATCCTGTCTGAACCGCACATATTACATGCTGCTATATACACTGAATTATCATAGGCCCTGGTTCCCATGTACTGCTGCCAAATCTTATGGCGATCACCTGCCGTGCTTGGCGAAGCATGCGGTGCAAAGAGGACTTCTGCGCCTTTAAGAGAATAGATCGCAGCCAGCTCTGGGAAGTGCCAATCCCAGCATATTCCTACCGCAAATTTTACACCATGGCTTTCAAAAACAGGGAATTTCTTTCCTGGTGTAAACTGCTCCATTTCCAAACGTCCTAAATGCACCTTGCGATACACTTTTGTATTTCCGTCCGGGAATGCTATCAATTGAGAAATATAAGGCCTGGTGGTATCGTCTGAGCGTTCTGCAAAGCCCACCAGTAATGTAACCTCCAGGTTACAAGCAGTATTTGACAACTGCCTTATCACCGGATCATCTACGGTGACAGCAAGCGTATCTAAATTTTTATAGGAATAACCCTGCAAAGCCATTTCAGGGAAAAGGATAAACTGAGCGCCTGACTTGACCGCTTCATGGGTCAGTTCAACAATGGTACCGGCATTCTCTTCTATCTCACCTAAGGCTGAGGCCATTTGCACTACAGCAACCAAAGCATCTTGTTGCATGGTGATTATTCCTCTTGCATATCATCGAAGTTATCTTGAGAGCAATCCATGTTTAATACCCTTTCAAACAAATCCTTGTTATGAAGGAAATCGACAAAATAACGTTCTTCTTTGGTCTTGGTATTGTTGGCATTGGTTAAAATATTAAGGGGACGTCCCAAGTATAAATCTTGAATTTTTATGGCCTTTAGTATCTTCTCCTCACATTCTCTGCGTACGGTTAAAGCGGAGATAATGGTGACGCCCAGACCGGTAGCCACAACCTGTTTAATTGATTGAGTACTGCCTAATTCCATGGTGATATTAAAATCCGAGATGTTAAACCCTTTTTCTTCCAAACAGAGCTCAAGCACTTTGCGTGTTCCCGAACCAACCTCTCTTAAAATCATTCGGGCTTTGGAAAGTTCATTTAAAGTAACACTCCCTTTTTTAGCCCAAGGATGATGATAGGGAACAACTACCACCAGTTCATCATGCCAGAAATTCTCTACCACCAAATCCTTGTTCTGAGATACTGGTCCTTCCACTAAACCGATGCGGAACTTTCTTTCCAGTATGTCTCTTTCTATGGTTTCGGTGTTGGCAATACTTACCTTAAAATCGATATCAGGTCTTATTTTATACAAACAGGCTAGAATATTCGGAATAACATATTCTCCAATGGTCAGAGTTGCTCCTATTTTCACCTCACCACGGTGATCTTCGGAAAGTTCGTTTATCTCCTGCTGTACATTATCAAGCATATCGAGCATTTTGCAGACATAGTTGTAAAAGATGGTACCCGCTTTGGTTAGTGTCACACCTTTATTGCTGCGGTTGAAAAATTTTGTTCCGTAGTGGCTTTCAATGTTTTGGATCTGCAGGCTGATGGCCGGTTGGCTAATATGCAACCGTCTCGCTGCGGCAGTAATATTTTTGGTTTCAGCAACCGCTTTGAAAACCATAAATTCCTGTTCACACATCTAATCTCCCACCTTTTTCTAAGCAGATTTAATATATTAGTTTAGCATAATCGCCTTTTCTTAAAAGTCGGTCTTTTAAAATTGTCATCCTGATTTTTCATTATGGCAAACTCCCATAATAGGTATTTACATAATTGTAACATTAAATTGGAATTAAAACCTGCTCCGTTTACCTACTGGCAGATGCGGGAGAGATGTTAATCCATCTTACAGCCCGGGCAGCTTTTTATACTGCTCTATAGTCTCCCGGGCCAGTCCCTCATCAATTATCTCGATGATAAAACCGGCATGAAGCAGTGCGTAATCTCCCACTTGGGCGGTAGGACTGAGTCGGGCACTCGCTTCCACCAGGTTGCCGTTTATATCTATGCGGACCATTTTATGGTCCAATAATTCCACTATTTTACCGGGAACGGCCAAACACATTATATCTTCACCTCGCCTGTATAACTGCCTGCCTCGGGCAGCCCTCCCTTTTTCTTGGTCTCTACACTTGTTTCGCCGCACTCCGGTAAACTTCAGTAGGTTTAGCACAAGCCGGAGTGCGCCATTGTTCTATGAGCTTGATAGCTTCCCGGGGACATCCTTCTATACAAGTCTCACAAACGATACATCTAAAAGGCTCCAGGGTCCAAGTCTTGTTGTCACGGTCGACAGTAATGGCACCGGACGGACATCTCTTGGCACACATGGTGCAAAAGACGCATTTTTCTTCCTCAAATTCAATATGCCCCCGGGTATGGGGATACAGTTCTCTGACCTCCGCCGGATATAATCTGGTCTCAGGCCGGGAAAACAGATTTTTCATTATAGTAGGTAACATGACCGCCATATTTGCCCCTCCTTTCTAGCGCTCGGTACAACTTATACAGGGGTCAATCGACAGAGTAATTACAGGTACATCAGCCATCTGACAGCCCGGCAGCATCGCAAGCAGGGCAGGGATATTGGCAAAGGTCGGCGTCCTAATCCTGAGCCTTTCCAGATTCTTGGTCCCATTCCCTTTGACATAATAGAATAATTCGCCCCGAGGCTGTTCAATCCGGCGTACAGTTTCCCCATCGGGATTGCCTTTAACCTTTATCAGCGCTTCCCCTTCAGGCAGACGATGCAAAGCCTCCAAAGCCAGTTCAATCGATTGATAGACTTCACGAACACGTACCACTGCCCGGGAATGGCTGTCACCATCAGTTTCTACAACCGGTTCAAAACCCAGCTCTCTATAGACCTCGTAGCCGTTCATACGAATATCTTCAGCTACCCCACTGCCTCTTAGTGTAGGCCCTACCGCACCCAGAGCAATTACCTGCTCCCGGCTCAGAACTCCAGCCCCAACGGTACGCTTCTTAACGGTATAATCTTTAAGCAGAACCGGTGTAATCATATCCAGTTCTTTCTTGACTTCCAAAAGAATGTCTTCTGACTTTCTAATAAGTTCAGGAGTTAAATCACGGCGTATGCCGCCAATAGCACAGGCTGAAAGTATGACCCGGTGGCCGCCGGTCATTTCCATTAAATCCACTACTTTTTCCCGAATAGCCCAGTATTTCATGAACAGACTCTCAAACCCGAAAGCATCAGCCAATAATCCCAGCCAGAGTAAATGACTGTGAGCCCGGCTAATCTCGGAATAAAACACGCGCAGATACTTAGCCCGGGGTGTGATCTCCACCTTCATAATTTCTTCTAGCGCTTCACAATAAATCATGGCATGCATAAAACTGCATATGCCGCACACTCTTTCCACCAGAAAAACATTCTGGGGATAGTCGTTTAATTCACCGGCCTTTTCAATACCGCGATGTATGTACCCTATAGCAGGTGCCACATTGACTACTTTTTCATCTTCATAAGTTATATTAAGCTGCAGCGGCTCGGGTAAAACCGGATGCTGCGGTCCAAACGGTGCTGAAATTCTAGCCATTCTATTCCGCCTCCTTTGCCATGGGATGAGGATGGTTTTCATCGGTCATAAACATATGTCCACCCAGATCCACCGCAATATCAGTCACTTTAAGTCCAAACAATTCCTTCATTTCGTTTTCTATCAAAAAGGCACAAAGATAGACTCCGGAAATACTGGGTATTTCTTCATTCTTACCCGCTTCAACTTCAAGATTAACCAGTGTTATATCTTTATCAAAAGAATATATAACCCTGAATTTGTCCCTCTCATCAACACAGGTTGCAGTTACAAAGCGGTATCCAGCACTAAACAATTGTTTAACTTGGTCAATAACATTTTCAGTTGTGATAATCTTTGTTTGATAACTCATCCGGCTGCCTCCTCAGATTTTTTACTGGTCTTTTCCTTTAACTTCTGCAGTCCCATTACCACACCATCTATGATTGCCTCGGGGCGGGCAGCACATCCCGGCACATATACGTCAACCGGAATAGCTTTATCGACTCCCCCCAGTATGTTGTAGCAATTATGAAAAACCCCGCCGCTGCAGGCACAGGTTCCTACCGCTACCACAACCTTGGGCTCAGGCATTTGATCATAAAGATTCCTGAGCACTCGTGCGTTACGCTGGTTAACACCCCCTGTAACCAGCAAAATATCAGCGTGTTTGGGATTGCCGGTATTTATAATCCCGAATCGTTCTATATCATACAATGGTGTCAGACTTGCCAATATTTCTATGTCACAGCCATTACAGCTGCTGCAATCGTAGTGCAGCAGCCAGGGAGACTTTATTTGCGATTTTTGAATTATTCCCACGATATCACCCCAGTTTCTAAAATAGATTTGCGCCCAGATTCAGAACGCACAGCAATATTCCTGCGGTCCAGGTTACTTTGAGCATCCATGACCAGGTCATACGGGCACATATGTTGTCTATTACCAGTTCAATAAAAAAGGCAATCGCTGCCAGAATAAGGCCCATCCAGATTGGCTGCGCCCAGAACAGCACTACCAGACCCAGCACGAGTACAAGTTCATACCAGTGCGTCAGCTCAATAATAGCCAGGTAAGGCCCGGAGTATTCAATCGTAATCCCCTGAATTATTTCCTGATGGGCATGATGGCAAGTTGAAAGGTCAAACGGGGATTTACGCATTTTTATGGTTAATATGATTAAAACGGCTATAAATACCAGTGGCAAAGAAAACAGTAAAGGTTCGGGACGAGTCCAGATATCTTTTACCAGAAAACTTTTGTTCTGCATAAAAACACCTATAGCCAGTAATATTAAAACCGGTTCATAAGCCAGCATCTGCAGTAGCTCTCTATGGCTGCCGATATGACTGTAAGGTGACCTGGTACTAAAGCCGCCCAATACAAAACAAATAGCAGCAAAAGCCATTACAAAAACAATAATCAGTAAATCACGGCCCATGCAAAGCATAACCAGACTAGTTATAACCAAAACAAGATATCCGATGACCCAAAATACCTGACGCTGGTTTATTAAAAACCGTTCTTTGCCCAGCAATTTAAAGAAGTCATAAAATGGCTGTAATACTGGAGGTCCTACTCTCCCCTGCATCCGCGCTGTTATAACCCGGTCCGCCCCGGTAAGAAAGCCTCCCAGCAGAGGTGCTCCCAGCAAAACCAAAAGGATAATGACTAACTCTCTCATAGAACCTTCACCCCCAGCAACAGTATTACTAAAACAATTATGGCTATTACATTCCCAAATTCATTTAGTTTGGATTCCTTCAAATAGCCGGCGAAATAATAATTGGACAAGCTTGATTGAACTTCCTGATCAGCGGTGGACAGATATCTGACCGAATTCAAAGCACCAGTATTTTCGCCACAGAGATAGATGGGTTTTACGGTGGCTTTACCGGGCTTAAATAATAGCCAGAAGGCCAGTATCACTACCGCCAGTACCGCAAACAGCGGCCAAGGGGTAAAGGAACCAATTATGGTCCGAGAAGTTTCCGCCGCTATAGAAGCCCCCTGGACAATAAGTCCGGCATTTTGATGACTCGCCTTTACGGCTGGAATTACCACTTTATTCATTATAGGCAGCACCATCACACCCATAATTACCGCACCTAATGCCAATCCACCCAGTGACACCCAGTAATGCGGGGCCAGATGCTCAGGTTTTTTATGTGCCAAACCAGGCTCGCCTTCTAAAAGACGTCCCAGCCATTTAATCCAAAATAGAGCCGTTACCGCACTGGCCGCTACAAACATCAAGGCCACCAGCGGCAGCTGGGTTGATGCTTCTATAGCCGCCCATTTACCCATCAGCATGCCAAAGGGCGGCAGGAACATGCTTAATACCCCAATGGCGACTATCATGGTAGTAACCGGCATACGATCAACCAGCCCACCCATGTCTTCGATATCCCGGCTGCCTATGTTATGTTCAATAACTCCGGTGGACAGGAACAATAGTCCTTTGGAAACCGCGTGAAAAATAATTAATGCTATAGCGGCACTTATCGCAACCGGCGTATTAATACCGGCGCAGGCTATAATCAGGCCCAGATTGGCTATAGTAGAATAAGCCAAGACCCGTTTGGCATTGGATTGAGTAACCGCCAGAATGGAGGTCATCATGAAAGTAAAAGCACCGGCTACCGCCACCAGATTACTGATATAGGTACCTTGATAAGCGGGAGCCATCCTTACTATAAGATAAACACCGGCTTTAACCATGGTACTGGAATGCAGCAAAGCTGACACCGGAGTAGGTGCCACCATGGCACCCAAAAGCCAGTTTTGAAAGGGCATCTGGGCTGATTTGGTAAAGCCGGCCAAGACCAGCAGAGCTACAGCCAAAAGTATCGTTCCGGTTGCTCCCCCCGGACTGGCCAACAGCGTACGAAGGGCCAGCGGCTGGCCGGGCATAGATAAGGCTAAGAGGACCAAGGCCAGGGCAAAAGCCACCCCCCCTGCCATGTTCATCCACAAAGCCCGGCAAGCATTATCGATCGCTTCCTTATCGAGGTTATGACCGATTAATTCGTATGAGCACAGGGTGGTCATTTCCCAGAAAAAATACAGCCACATCAGGTCATTGGAAAATACTATCCCATTCATGGCACCGAGGAATATCACCAGCCAGAACATAAAGCGCGGCTGTCGCGTTTTGTTCACCGGATGGTGTTCTTCATGTTCTGCTATATAGCGAACGCCATAAATACATATAAGCGAACCGACAATATTTATGATCAGGCTCATCACCAGAGCAAGGTTGTCTATAACGAAGATTGGATTTACCGCTGTATGTGGACCCATAAAGAAATCAAAATAAATCAACACCGCAATTTGAATCAAAGTTAAATTAATGATTAACTTGTGACGGTTTTTAATACCTAGGTACAGTATTAAAACCATTAAGACAAAGTCAGCTGCCTCCACCATTCCATTCCAAATTACGGAGGGCTGATAATCAAAGGGTCCCGTCGCAAACAACATCACAGATACGGTCGCCAATGTTATACCAGTTAACCATACTAAGATATTTCTGAAGGCATAACTGTGTACAATATAGCAAAGTACGGCTGCTATAACCGGCAGCCACATTAAAATAGCAATCAAGCTTGTGGCTTTATCCATTAATCTCACCTCTTCAATTTAATAGCTCATACAATTTTTTCTCGCTCTGCCGCGTAAAGCGGTGCGATTCTCTATTAATTAGCTTGCTATTTTATTCACTTTTAAAAAAACAGCGGGTTCTTTATAGAACCCGCTGTCGTCTTCATTATACGCACCCCGTAGGCTTCGGCAAGCCTGCAATCTTACAGGCGCCTTTCCCCGGACCGCTAGGAAACAGATTGTAGATTTCAGATTGGCTCTTTTTGGTATCTTTCAGCATTTTTCTTACCATCGGGGCTACACCAAACTCTGCATAATAATTACGCAGGTAATTGATAATGCCCCAATGTTCGGGTGTCAGTTCAACTTCCTCAGTGACAGCCAGAACTTCAGCAACTTCTTCATTCCAATCCTCAGGATTATCCAGGAAACCGTCTTCATCCAATACTATCGAACGGTCTCCAACTTGTAACTCTGCCATTGTTTATTCCTCCTTATTAGATTTATATAATGCCCTGCCTTTACTTGATTTAGGCCGGAGCAAAATGAACAATACCACTCACCAATTGGATTATATTTAAATTTTATACTTGTTCTCTGACAGCTATCAGTACCTTGTACAGAATGGTCAATAGTAAAAAGCCGATGGCATAGACACCTAAAATAACGGTTAATTCTGTAGCCGTAGGTACATACTCGGTAATATGATCAAATGCATTAGGAACAAAGCCTCCCAAAACCAGACCTAATCCCTTGTCCAACCAGGCTGCTACAAAAACCGAGACCAGAGCACCGGTTAATACTGTTTCATTTCTCCGCATCTTGGGAATTAACAGCAGGATAATGCCCAGGAAAGCTAGAACTGCCGCAGTCCACATGAACGGAACCAGATTATTGTGTCCTTCCAGCCCAACGAAAAGATACTTCAGAGCTGCCATGTGTCCGGGTATATTGCTGTAAAAAGCGGTAAATACCTCCAACATGAAGAAGAATACATTGGCAATCATGGCATAAGTCACGATTTTAGCCAACGACTGAATTGCCTCCGACGGAGTTTTAAACGAAGTAAATCTTCTCAGCAAAAGACATAGTATAATCAGCAGCGCAGGTCCGGCCGCAAAGGCAGAAGACAGGAAACGCGCAGCCATAATTGCAGATAACCAGTAGTACCTGCCGGGCAGACCGGCATAAAGAAATGCCGTTACAGTATGAATACTTATTGCCCAAGGTATTGCGATATATGAAAGAACTTTGGTCCAATGCGGAGGCGGACATCCTTTTTTCTCCGCCCCCAAAACCGTCCAGCCTATGAAGATATTGAGCAGAAGATAACCCATCAGTACGCACATATCCCAAAACATAACCGAGCGCGGAGTCGGGTGCAGAATCAGATTTAGAAAACGCATAGGCTGTCCCATATCCACGAATATAAAAAGCATGCAGACAATTACAGCAGATACTGCTAAAAACTCACCCAGTATAACTATCTTGCCAAAGACTTTATAATCATGGAGATAATAAGGTATTGCCACCATAACTGCTGATGCCGCTACACCCACCATGAATGTAAATTGTGAGATATATAACCCCCAGGTTACATCCCGGCTCATACCGGTTACACCCAAACCGTAATTAAACTGCCTCACATAAGCGCTTAATCCGGCTATGATTATAATCAATAAAAACCCAATCCAGGCATAATAACGTTTACTTCCGTACAAAGCCTTCTCAAGCACCTGCTTCGCCTCCCCTGATTACGTAATAAACACTTGGCCCGGTTCCCAATTCCACTTTACGCCTGACCGCAAAATTTCCGGTCAGGATTTTGCGCACATCGGAATCAGGATCATTTAAATCACCGAACAGAATAGCACCATTTGACGCTTCCACACAGGCAGGCGGCAGACCCTTTTCCAACCTTTCCACACAAAAAGTGCATTTCTCCACAACACCTTTGGTTCTGGTTGGTACTTCGGGATTAATTTCTTTGATATAAGGCCTGGGATCACCAAAGTTAAAACTTCTGGCTCCAAATGGACAGGCCGCCATGCAAAATCTGCATCCTACGCAACGGTGAAAGTCCATGGCCACAATTCCATCCGGACGTTTAAACGTAGCCTGGGTCGGGCATACCCTTACACAGGCCGGCTCTTCACAATGATTGCATAAAACAGGGAAATTCATTTCTTTTATCTTGTCACTTAAATAAGGATTCTTGAGTTCTGCAAATGTATGCTCGAAATCTTCCGGCCAGATCCATTTGATTTCATCATCCGGATTGCCTATATCCGGTACATTGTGATATCTATGACAAGCCTCCATTACACGTTGAAAATCCTCGGGGGTTTTAAACTTGTCCACATCTATAACCATTCCCCAGTGTTTCGCATGCAGAGCCTTACTGCTTTCCTTCGTTTCAGCAGCTTGAACATTGAAACCATCAAGCCCTTCAATAACAATTGCTCCCCCAATGCCTGCTGCCGCCAGTGCTCCAGCCTTTAGAAAATCACGTCGATTCATTTATCCAGACCACCTTTCGCTCCATTGTGGCAATCCCAGCAATATGGCTCCACCTCTGAATACGTATGACAAGAATCACAAAACTGCTCCTGGTTGGAATGACATTCCAGACAGCCGTTTTCCAGGCTGATTTCATACTTTTTCCCGGAGTTGCTGATATATACGGTCTGTCCTTCACGTACTGCCTGATCACGCCATTCATTCAGCAATTTCATGTGGTTGGCTCTCATATACTCGGCGGATTCTATACACTGTTTTTCGTCCAATTGGCTGATAACGGGTGTGTCCAGACTAACTTCCGGCTTCTCATTGGCTTTGCCAATGTTTATTAAAAAGGGAGAAGTAAAAAACAATACGAAAATCACCAGACCCAAAATTATTTTCTTGCCGTTATACATCACTCTCTACCCCTTTTCCCGGTAGTGGCTCGCTGCGCAGGTTTAAGGTGCGTTCTATTTCGCCATCCATTACCAAGGCATTGCCAAGAAGCTCATGAACACCCATCGTCTGTACGCCTGGAACCCAGTAATCCATTAATGCAGGAAAGGCTACTCTGTCAACCGCACAAACATTGGCCAATACATTGACACCATACTTGTCATGCACGTATTTAACGGCATTCGCCCGCGGAAAACCTCCGCGCAGCCGCAGTTCCATATTTTCACCGGCATTGAGTCCAGATCCGCTGCCGCAGCACAAGGTTTTCTCACGAATTGTTTCTTCCGGCATCTCGTGGAAATTATTACATACCTTGCTGATTATATAGCGTGGTTCTTCCAATAATCCCATTCCTCTGGACGGATTACAGGAATCATGGAAAGTAACTACCAGATGATCATTACGGCTGGGATCCAATTTCAATTTGTTATGATAAATCAAGTCGGCTGTAAACTCGGTAATATGGACCATTTTAGTTGATTTGGCATTGGTAAATTTTGTGCCTGTTATGGGTGAAACAGGTTCTTCCAGGAAATCAGCCGGTCCGTTCCATGTGTCCATGTACTGGTTCAGCACCCGCCACATATGACCGCATTCCCCCCCCAGAATCCATTTAACCCCCAGCCTTCTTGCTTCGGCATAGATTTTCGCATTGAGGCGTTTGGCCATCTCATTGGATGTAAAAAATCCAAAATTACCTCCCTCGGATGCATAGGTACTCATGGTGTAGTCTAGTCCCAACTGTTCGAACAGCATCAGGTAACCCATGCAGGTGTATATTCCGGGATCGGCAAAGAGATCGCCTGAAGGTGCTACAAATAGAATTTCAGCCCCTTTCCGGTTGAACGACGGTTTAATACGCTTGCCGGTTATGGTTTCGATATCATCCAGCATAAATTCAATATTACTCATAATAGTCTGGGGTTCGAGCCCTACGTGATTGCCTTTCATGTAGCAATTCGCAACCGGTCCGGCGATCCAGTCTATATTTAAGCCCAAAAGATTAAATAATTCCCTGCCCATGATAGTAATTTCAGCCTGATCTATGCCATAAGGGCAAAATACTGAACATCTCCGGCATTCTGTACATTGATAAAAATAGTACCACAATTCTTTCAGGACATCTTCGGTGAGGTCACGGGCACCGGCCAGCCTGCCAAACATCTGACCCGATTTGGTAAAATATCTTCGGTAAACCGAGCGCAACAATTCAGCACGTAAAACAGGCATGTTTTTAGGATCACCCGATCCCATGTAGAAATGGCATTTATCCGCACAGGCACCGCAGCGCACGCATACATCCATAAATAGTCTGAAAGAGCGATACTTGGATAAACGGTCAGCCATGCCCTGGAGAAATATTTCCTTCCAGTTTTCCGGCAGCTTCCAGTCCTCGTCACTCGGCGACCAGTCACGTGCATTAGGGAAACCAACCGCCTCCAGATTTTTTCCCTTGGCTCCATAACAGAATACACCGGGCTTAATATCAACTGGGGTATCCATCCATGCGTCTGAAGGAACATCATATTTATGCTGCAGCAGTTCTTCCTTTTTAGGTAACTTTGCCACTATCTCCTCACTCCTTTTCCAATGGCAATCCGACCTTGCGCATCTTGTCCCTGAATTCATCCTCATATTCTGTATAAGAATGTGTTTCAACCTGGTAATTCCAGGGATTAACATGCCTCACCATCCGGCTGTTATTAGCCAGATTTCTAGTCGGACTCATAAATATTCCACCGGCATGCATCAGCTTACTCCAGGGAAAATAGGCAACCAGACTGCTTACCAGAATCACGTGCATGTAAAATATTGCTCCTATTTCAGCAGATACGGTCGGAGTGAAAGTGACCAGGCCCATCGTAAGTTCCTTTACCGCAAGCAGATCTACTTTGAAGAAGTACCTCATTAAGATACCGGTTACGGCAACTCCCAGGAGCAGAAGCAGGGGAAAATAATCTGCTGCAAGGGAAATGTATTTAATTTGAGGAATCAAAACCCGTCTTAAAAAGAGATAAGTCAAAGCCAATACTAATAATATGTCCGTAATATATAACAAGGGAACACCTACCTGGAGGAAGCTGTCCAGCATTTCCAATCCTTGTACGAAACCAGGAACCGGATTTAAAAAGAAACGAAGGTGCCTGATTACTACAACAAGCATGGACCAGTGAAATACCAAACCGCCAAACCAAAGCCATTTCGCGGAACCAAAAGCCAGACTGTTCCCCGTCTTCTCGGTTTTAGTATTTCTAAATAAGGAGCGGAAAAGGAAAATTTCCAATACCATTCTCCCAACAACACCCCATATAGTTGAAGGATTTTCAATTTTATTCTGCTTGATCCAAGGCAAAGATTGCTGCTGACCACATGTTGTTGGAATACAAAAAGGTACCGGTGATTTTCCCCAATTAACCACACGATAAATGAATCCCAGCAAAAATATCAGGAAGGCTATATACGGCACAACAATACCAAATAAGGTGGTCAGATGTAGGAAATCGACCCCAATCCATGCGAAGGAAGCTAATATTATTACAACAAGCAGAGAAGACCAAATCTTCATCCCGCATCTCTCCCATACATCCTTTTAATTTCGTCCATTCTTATTTCATAAATCTTGGCCCGATATTCTGAATAAATATCGAAAGCATGTAATCCAATTTCATCAATTTTCTTGTCTATATATCCCATCTCAATCTCCCAATAGTTGTTTCCATCTTCATCCTTCAATTCTTCTCTGATAATTTGCTTTAGGGCAAATATAAAACTCAATGCTTCCGACGGTTTAAATTCCTGAATTGCCTTAAGCCGACAGATATCCTCCAGTGAAGCAGCCAATTCCCCATGGTTTTCCGCGTTCAAGAGCCATTCCATGATCTCTCTGCTGCTTTTCTCTATTACATAACCAATGGGATTTGAAAAACGGCTTACCTTTTTTTGTCCTATTGTCTCATTGGCATAGGAACTGAATATAGCCGACTGCCATTGGGATAAAATCTTTTCTTTTTTTTCATATAAGGTTTCATAAATTGCTGATTCCATGTAACGTACTCCTATCGTAATAGGATAAGGAAATTCCTTTTGATTGGGGAAGGGCAGATTAATTACTTAATCTGTCCTTCCTGAGTGTTTATTCTGGTTCTGCAACCTTGCCTTTTAGCGCTACAAAGGTGGTGGTAATGTACAAATACTCAACCTTGTCCTCCATAGCCAATTCTTTTACTGCAAGGTCGACATCGGACTTTGGTTCCCCTATTGCTTTAGCAATATCTTTGCTCTTGGCCTTCTCGACGGTATCCAGATAAGCTAAAACTTTTTCTTTGACCTCCGGTCTTGCCGGTCCTTTTTCCATATCTTTTCATCCTCTCTTATTTATTTCGAGGCCTGGAAAAGGTCTGATTGTTTGTTTCCGGTTACAGCTGAATCAATATTTGAAAGCTGCAGTGGTTCGGAACGTTTCACGGGAGAAGATATAGTCATCAATACATTTGTCCGAGAATGGAATATTGGTAAGGGTAAAGAATCTTTCCCAGCCAATCCTTTCAATCCATTCGCCGACGCGCTCGCCATTACGTGCATATCTGATCCATGTTTCCACAATATTGCGCACCGCATCGGTTACCTCAGGCCAACGAGGCGGATTGTTGGGCAGGAATGGGATCACCAAACGGGAAAAACTAGGTGCGGTACGTGCATTGGAAACCTTGCCGCCTACCAGGATGGCCACGCCATCATTTTTGGCATCCAGAATTTCCATACCCGGTGACATAGTATAACAGTTACCACAATACATACATCTCTCTTCGTTGACGACAACACTCTTTGTTTTGGGATTCGGACGAATAGCACCGGTCGGGCAACTTGCAACCAAAGTTGGTATTTCAGTACCTTTTTGAATAATATCGTCATGTACTATCGGTGCCGTTCTGTGTACACCTAAGATTGCAATATCACTGCAATGCACAGCGCCACACATATTCAGACAGCAAGCCATGGCTATTCTTAATTTATTAGGCAGATTATCCACTGAGAAATAATCATACAAATCATCCATAACAGCCTTAACTATTCCTGAAGCATCGGTTGCGGGAGTATGGCAGTGTACCCATCCCTGGGTATGGACTATGTTACTGAGCGATTTGCCTGTACCTCCAACTGGCAGCCCTTTTGCGTTTAAAGCCGCAATCAAAGGCTCAACTCTTGATTCATCCCCAGTCAGGAATTCGATATTGTTCCGGCTGGTAAAACGCAGGTACCCATCGCAATACTCGTCTGCCAGTTTGCAGATGTCACGTATGAAATCAATACTGACCAGACGAGGCGAGCCTACCCGAATGCTGTACAGAGCATCCCCAGATTCTCCAACATGTTTCAGGACGCCCGGTTTGACTTGTTCGTGATATCTCCATTTTCCGTAATTTGCTTTAATTACGGGCGGCAGATTATTCCTGTAATCGGGGGGGCCAATATCAATTTTAGCCATTTTAATCACCTCAAGTATGTTTTATTAAACCACTTTACTATAATTGGCTTATAACTAATTTATTTGTTGATCTCATCTTCCGGCCAAAATACATATGGATTTGCACGCGGGCGGAATACCATTTGCGGCACCGGCGGCAACCCTACTTCACGCAAAAATTTGGTCATTCCAACACGGTAAATCAGTTCACCTAGTCTTTCACGCGTCTTCCCGTTTTCATCCCACCAGTCCCAAATGCGGCGTATCAAATCTTTAAATTCGGTATAGGGTGGTTCCATTTTCATAAAGGGAACAATAACCCAGGACATGAAGGCAGATTTAACAATCGTCGATTTTCCGCCTATGAGAATCGTTGCACCTTTTTCCTTGCCCTGTTGTATTGCTTTGGGCATCATATTGATACAATGCATGCAGCGTGAACAATCTTCAGGCACAACGGTTAATTCTTTGGTTTCTGCATTATATTCCAATGCCCTGGTGGGACATTTATCACAAACCTCACGCTGAATATTCATTCCACTTTTAGCATAAGCTTTAACTTCGTCCTGGTTTATGATGAGGCTGTCGCGCCAGGTCCCTATTACTGAGCAATCAGCACGTGCGATAGCGGCAATACAATCATTGGCGCAGCCGGACATCTTGATTTTGCTCTTGTAAGGCCACATGGGACGATGTAATTCATCCTGAAATTCATTAGTAATGTCATAACACATATCCAGGGTATCATAGCATGCATGCTCACACCGAGCCGGTCCTACACAACAGCTCGGTGAGCGCAGATCAGAACCTGACCCTCCCAAATCATAGCCCGCATCACTAAGATCATCGAAAGTGGGCTGTAATTCTTCTGTGACCGTTCCCAGCAGAACGGCATCCCCGGTAGATCCATGAAAATTGGTCAGGCCGCTGCCGTGTTTTTCCCAAATATCACATATTTTCCTGAGTGAGTCGGTGGTGTAAAACCAACCGCTGGGTGAATTAACACGTACAGTATGAAACTCTTTCAGATTGGGATATTCATTCGGCAGGTCAGTATACCGGCCGATAACACCACCGCCATACCCTTTGACACCGACTATTCCGCCATGCTTCCAGTGCCCCTTCTTGTCCTCATAGGAACGTTCAAGCAGGCCCAACAAATCATCAGCTGCCGGATTCTTTTCCGCAGCTTGCTTTATCTGCGTAACAAAACTTGGCCAAGGCCCTTTCTCTAACTCATCTAACTGTGGTGTTTTTCTATCTTCCGCCATAGTCAATCCTCCTGTTGGTTGATTTCGATGATTTACATCTCTGTAATTGTGATTGCGCCACTCGGGCAAACCGATACACAAGCTTCACAGCCCATACATTCTGTTGCATCTCCGGATACGCAGGCCTTTTCCTTTTCTCCGTCAAAACTCAGAATACGAGCCGGGCAACCCTCTGCACATTCACTACAACCTGCACATGTATCCTCATCAATGGAAACCATAAACACCCGATATGCACCTCCCTTTCGTTTATCTCCGGGAATTTATACATCTATTGACTTGTAAGTAAATTCACTACCCCTTGGTTTAAGTAAAACACTTCAACCGTAGGCCTGTAAAATATCAAAACCTAATTGTGTTATCAGGATACTTTATTGCAGCCAGGTGGATATACCGCCCTCCAAATAAAAAGCTTCTTTCAGACCAGCCCAGCGCAGAAAACAGACTGCCTCATAGCTGCGAATTCCCAATCCGCAAACAACAATGGCCGGCTTATCGCGCGGTATTTCGGGATATCTGTCCCGCAGTTCTCCTGCCGGGATAGCTAATACATTCTCTTCCTGAAGCGGCCTGGCCTTAACTTCATCCGGTTCTCGTATATCAAGAAAACAAAGTGGAGATCCAGTGGTTTTCAGCTTTTCCACTGCCAGAGGTGATAACCCGTGAGCTAGTCCTGCACGTATGTTCTCCAGTGTATTGGCTGCATGGATGGCCAAATCAATTGCTTCGGCATAGGGCGGTGCATATCCCAAATCGAGATTGGCAATATCAGTCAGTGAAGCATTAAATTTGATGGCTGTGCTCAATACATCCAGGCGCTTTATTCCATCTCCCGGTCCGCAAACCTGAGCCCCCAGCAAACGTCCGGATTCCTTGTCTGCGATGAGTTTAATAGTCACAGAGCCATGCAGAGGATAGTAGTGAGGTGCGTCATGACCGGAAACAATTCCAGTTACAACCTCATAGCCCACACTTAAAGCATCGTTCTCGCCTAATCCCGTTTTACCAATATTGAATTCAAAGGCCTGGAGAACGGTAGTACCCATTACCGCTTTAAACTCAGTATCCAAACCGGCAATATTATTGGCGACAACTCTTCCTTGCTTGTTGGCCGTAGAGGCCAGGGGAATATACACTTCTTTTCCTGTTATGACATTGAATTGAGCCGCACAATCACCGGCGGCATAAATACTGAGATCACTTGTACGCAGATGGCTGTCCACTTTAATTGCTCCGGTAACTCCAATCTCCAGTCCGGCTGCACGTGCCAGTTCCACCCGGGGGCGGACTCCTACAGACACAACAACCGCATCAGTGGCAATCTCACCCTTGCTGGTTGTAACACTGCAAACATGGCCATCCCCATCACAGTTCACTGATTCAACCTGGCACCCCAACTGCAGGTCGACTTTAAGCCGTTTCATCTGAGCGGCCACCAGTCGGGCTATATCCGCATCCAGAAGTTTAGGCAGCAACTGTTGCTGTGCTTCACATACAGTTACATTCAGACGGCGCCCGCTCAAAGCCTCCGCAACTTCCATGCCTATGACACCTGCGCCGATAATTGTTACATTTTTGGCTTTAGTAGTCCGTAAATATTCATGCAGCCTGCTTACATCATCAGGTTTATGCAACGTAAAAACCCCCGGCAGATTCAATCCCGATATAGGCGGTATAACTGTCTCCCCTCCGGTGGTCAGAACCAGATAATCATATTCCAGTTCGCATTTTTCCTGGCTGTCCATCTTAACGATACTGACACTCTTATGAGTTCTATCAATGTTTACTGCCTTCGTACCGGTTAATACCTTGACATCCTTGCGGGTGCGGAAAAACTCCGTATCACGCGCAACGCCATAGGATGTAGCATACAAGCTCTCAAACTGAGGTATCAGATTGCCAAGGTAAAACGGCATCCCGCAGGCTCCAAATGAGATTAATTCCCCTTGCTCCACAATGGTGATTTCAGCATCCGGCATCAGCCGCCGCAAACGCGCAGCTGTTTTAGGCCCCGCAGCCATACCCCCAATAATAAGAACTTTCATATTTCCACTATCCTTCCTGATACCTGCGCCGATTAATCAGTGCAGGCAGTGTATTGCTACTCCGCAAGAAATTCCAGATACGGTTTATCCGAACTAACCAGTGCGTTGACCATGAGCTCTACCAATCCTCCGTATTGAACATTAAACTTGGCAGTTGCTTGGTAGTACTTTAAAAGCTCACGTATGGTTCCCTTGCAGTTTGAACACGGTGCACAAACATACTTGGGCACCGACGAGTCCGCAATGGTGTCTGAAAAGGCTCTCAAAATCTGATCGAATTTCATACGTGCACTTACCTTATTACGGAATTGCGGAAAATTAGGACTGGTCATAATTGCAAACCCGCTACCGCCACCGCAGCAATAGTTAGCCACACCGTGAGGGGTCATTTCCCGAAATTGAGGAGCAATGACTTTCAGGATTTCCCGCTGAGGCTGGACTATCCCCATTTGTCTGACTATATTGCAGGGATCATGCAGGGTGACGGGAAAATTATTCTTACTGGGATCAAATTTCAACCGCTTGCTTCTAACCAGATCCAGCATAATCGGCAGAAAACTTTCTACCGGGATTTTATCCTCCCCATAGATCATTCGGTCTGCCACCACCCCGGCAGCTTTGTGGGCGTGGCCACACTCGCCGATAACAATTCGTTTTACTCCCAAAGCCTTCGCCACCTGCATTTGCTGCAAGATAATTTTTTTGGCCTGGGCATCATCGTACCAAATACCGTAATTAACACTATCGTAGCCCATCATCTCACTGCTAAGAGTCCAATCAACCCCGGCTTCATCAAATAATATGGCAAAAGCGGCAGGATTTTCAGGCCAGGCAACAAACTCCCCGGCATTATGGATCAATAAAATATCGGCTCCCTGTTTATCAATGGGGATTTTTATCCTGCGTCCGATCCGATCCTCGATGTCGTCTTC
>DHSK01000075.1 GCA_002408445.1 Syntrophomonas sp. UBA5288 | reverse complement strand
GCCAGGGCGTTGCTGCCCAGGGTCGGGCTTATAATGTTGCAGTTTTTGACCACCAATGAAAAGGGCAGGGAACCGGAATTAATTTTGTTGGCCAGGGCCGATGCCGCTTCCATATTTTCCATATGCGTAATCTGGGCATGGCCGCCCGTAATCTGGGTTTGTACAATCGCCTGGGAAATTGGGGTTTTATCCATATAAATATAAATGTTTTGTCCAATTAAACGACCGGTAGCCTGGGCAAATTTGTCAGCGCCTTTACTCGATAATTCAAGCACAACACAAGGGTCGGTCCCATCCTGGCTTGATCTGGCGTAACTCTTGGTCACATCGGTCCCTTCCAGAATCACATTGCCGTCCGGATCCCTGAAAGTTAGCCGGGCGGTTTCACCCAGTTCAGATACCGCCTTCTGGGGATTAAAATTGGCTTCATCCGATTTCCAGGGAAAGCGGACAATCACTTTGCCATTATTTTTGTCTACGGTTACATCGCGGTCAGTAATATTTTTGGCGTCCATACGCGTTTCAATGACTGCCCGGGCCGCCTCAAGTTCATTGGCGGTTGGGGTCCGGCCCAGATCCTTAGGTTCATAGGTAGCCTCTACTCCACCACGTATATCTATTCCAAAACGCATTTGGTCTGCGCCTTTGATTTCAAAATTGCCAATTTTAAGTCCCATTATAGAAATGCAAAACAATGCAGCCGTTATTAAAACGGTCACAAAAAATACACGTTTAGAATTCATATATAATTCCTCCAATTGTGGTCCGTCAGTATGCATCGTTTCTTTTGACAAGAACAGACCAGACGGATAATATGTCACGCAAGAGCACATTTTTAGGCGTGCTTAACCATTGCGGGCCATTTCATGATCCCGTTATGAAGCGATGATCATATCATTTCATGCCGTCTTTTTTGTGGAGAAATGCCGTTATACTTATGGAATTAAAAGGTGTGCAACTTATATTGGATAGCCTGGAAGAATAGATCAAACCGATTAGTTGAGCCGCAGCTATGGCGGTTAAAACGTTTAAATTAAATTTGGTAACCTGGCTACGAAATTGCTTGGCCGAGGAAAAGAAAAAACCGATGGAGCTATCGGCCGCAGACAGGTAATCAAAATTTCCAATATTGGTCCCACCGCTCATGGAAGAATGTTCATTGCCTCCCCTAGAGGAAATATCCGATACATTCATATCCGAAAAGATAGTGCCGGTGGTATTTAAAATAGTTAAATAACTGGTTAAGAACAGGCAGCATAGGAGCAAACATATCCGCATATTCTTTTTGCTTACTTTTAAGTACATGCTCCCTACCCCTTGTGTTAAATATATAGCCATTATAATGCATACCCTCTATATGTGTCACGCCTAATATCTCCGATTTTAAATCATTTGAATAAACTTCAGAATTTTAATATGGCCATTTAGCTGTATTAGTGATAATAAGTTGCTCTATGTGACAATTTAAGAATGGATCTATTTTGATAAGATACAAGCTTTATTTCAATGGCTAAATATTTTTTTAAGGAGTGTTTAGGGCTAATGCTTACTTTGATTGAATCGATCAACAGTGTTTTATGGGGCCCCATTATGCTGGTTCTGCTTCTAGGTACGGGGATTTACTTTACTTTGAGAATGAGGTTTCTGCAGATTAGAAAGTTCAAGGTGGCATTCCAACGGGTTTTTGGACATGCTTTTAAAAAGAGCGAAAACGACAAAGGAGGTCTTTCCTCTTTTCAGGCCTTGACTACCTCGATAGCGGCTCAAATCGGTACCGGAAACATAGCCGGTGTGGCGACAGCTATCGCATCAGGCGGGCCGGGAGCCGTCTTTTGGATGTGGCTTTCGGCTTTTTTGGGAATGTCCACTATTTTTGGCGAGGCGGTCTTGGCGCAGAAATTCAGGACCAAAAAAGATGGGGTAGTGGTTGGGGGACCCGCTTATTACATTTCCGAAGGTTTGGGCATGAAATGGCTGGCAGTGCTTTTTTCTATCTGCATCATTCTTGCCTTAGGGTTTATGGGGAATATGGTACAATCAAATTCAATTGCGATAGCCATGAATAATGCCTTCGGGGTTAACCAAACCGCAGTGGGAATCGTAATCGCAATTTTAACTGCTCTGATTATAATCGGCGGAATCAAAAGAATCGGGAGAGTAACCGAATATCTGGTTCCAATCATGGCTTCCTTTTACCTGCTCGGTGGTTTTATTATCTTATGCATGAATTTATCCGAAATTTTGCCTGCATTCCGGGACATTTTTGTGGGTGCATTCAATCCTCACGCCGTTGGCGGGGGCGTATTGGGCACAGGTGTAAAGGAAGCTTTTCGCTATGGTGTTGCCCGGGGTATATTTTCCAATGAAGCCGGTCTCGGCAGTACACCTCATGCACACGCAGTTGCCGATGTGCAGCATCCGGCTCAGCAAGGCCTGGTTGCAATGATCGCAGTATTTATCGATACCATCATTGTTTGTACGATGACGGCTTTAGTGATACTTGTAACCAAAGCCGATTATCTGAGCAGCACCGGGGCGGTGTTAGCCCAGAAAGCATTTGCCACCGGTTTCGGCAGTTCACTTGGCCCGGCATTTCTGGCCATTTCGTTGTTTTTCTTTGCCTTTTCCACCGTTATCGGTTGGTATTTCTTTGCTGAAGCCAATATTCGTTTCTTATTCGGAAAACGGGTGATTCGTTTTTTCCAGATTCTCGTCTTAGGCTTCGTCATTTTCGGTACTTCCCTGAAGGTTGATCTGGTATGGGCCATGGCCGATCTTTTTAATGGCTTGATGATTATTCCGAACCTGATAGCCGTACTGGCACTATCAGGCCTGGTAATTAAAATATTGGCTGACTATGAAACAGATTTCGAAAAGAAATCTCCCGAAATCGTTAAGTAGAGAATAGAGGATGAAAATACTGCGCATGATTTGGCATTACAAACCTCAACGATCAAAAAAGAGGCAGGAGAGGAGAAAGGTTCTCCTCTCCCCTCACTATTTCATTCGTTCTGAGCGTCACTTACTGTATTTTTACATAATCCCCGGCGAGCAATTCCCCGGGGTCGTAAATTATCATCAGCATTTCCAGTTCCGCGTCCTGGTCGCATGCAGGCACCATTTGCTCTCTTCCCGTTTACACCTGTACATCCTCCGCGAATCCTGCCTGTTCCAGGTCCTTGACCCATTGGTCCGGTACCATCCCGTTTTGGCATTGGGATCACTCCTTTCCTTTAAACACCATCCAACTGCTCTATAACCTTTTCCCAAAGGGGAAAAATCATTTCTCTCAGCTCATTATTTTCTGCTGGAATCCGGGCATTGGCAATGGATTGTGCAATCCGTGTACTGAATGTAAGCTTGCCCAGTAAAGGCAGTTCGTTTTTTTGTGCCCAGTCTTCTATTTCATTGCATATCTCAGGGTTGAGATCCCATTTATTAATGATCAGTCCACTTTTTATGCTTCGCTCACGTATTAACTCACTGACTCTTTGCAGGTCATGAAAGCCGGAGCGGCTTGGTTCTGTCACAAGAACGGCCAGATCAACACCCACCATGGAGGAGATGACAGCACAACCGATGCCCGGCGGTCCATCGGCAATGATAAGGGGAATCTTGTCTTGCTCCGCCCTTTTGCGCGCCCTGGTTTTGACTTGAGCAACCAGTTTTCCGGAATTCTCTTCACCAGGGTGCAGTTCGGCAAAGAACACCGCCGTTGGTTTAGCGGCCTCTCCCGGCAAGCGACGGCGGTGTTCTTTGCCGAACTGCACCCTGGTGAAGAGAATT
>DHSK01000067.1 GCA_002408445.1 Syntrophomonas sp. UBA5288 | reverse complement strand
TTGCAGGCATGATAGCCGGGGTAACCACGACAGTAGCCTGGCTGTTATTCAAGAGTCCCTATGATATTCGTTCGGTATGGATAGGAATCGGAGCCAATATTATCTGCAGCCTGGTAGTTTGTTTCCTGACTAAAAAACCTGATTATGAAAGTGTGATGAAAACATACTACTGGTCACCTGCTTTTAAGGATATAAAAAATATACCCTAAATTGCTTACTTCGCCCGGTAAAAATGAAGTTTGGTAAAATTGAACTTGTTTTTTGAAAATGGACTTAACAATAATATCATTACAATTGGAAAGATTAATGAAATAATACAGCCATAAAACCAGCTGTCAATTGAGATGCCAAAATGAAGCCATACCAAGATGCCCAGGATCAAGCCCGTGAAAGTTGAGATGATGGAAGTTGTTTCATTGGTCCGGGCAGAAAACAAACCCGCGATCAGCGAACCGCAGGGGGCAGCAAAAAATATCCCGCTGAACATGTCGATTTTGAGTAAAGATATGCCTTCCATGGCAATGGCGATCATTGCGCATAAAGCTGCGATACATACGGTAATGATGCGGCCGAATTTTATTCTTTCCGCATCATTGGCATCATCTTTTATTTTGCTTTTATAAACATCAACCGCAAAAATGGTTAATATTCCAGCCAGGCAATTTGCCCCGGTGCTGATTCCTATGGAGCAGATCAATAATGCAAACATAAAGCTGACGTAAGGAGTGCAATAGGTAGCGAGAATATAAGTGGCAATATCAGTGGTATTCTTTATCCCATGCCCGGAACCAAGTCCCAAAGCTATGGCAGTATGACCAAAAATGTTTGCACATATAATAGAAACCGGCATCCACACCAGAATTCCCAGCAGAAATCCCCATAACAAAGTCCGGCGGCTTTTTGAAGCCATGGCTATGCTATAGTAGCCTTGATCCAGTAATAACTGCCCAACCGCGACTGCAAGCGATATTACCCCATATTTAAACCCGGCAATCGAGTTCATCATTAAGGTGCCGGGATTATAATTAACGTTGTGAATATCCCGGGAAGAGTTGCTCAAGCCGGTATAGATAAAATCCAGGTTGATACTTTTGGTTAAAAAATAAAAAATTGCGCTGATCAAAATGCATATCAGCACAAAATGCAACAGGTTGTTATAGAAGAATCCCTTTATACCGCCTTTGACAATATAAAGAGTAACGATAAAAGCCATCAGGGCTACCGTTATCTTGAATGATATCCCGAAGATATTGTTAAAAACCAGAGCGATTCCGACTAACTGCTCCAGAAAAACATATAGTACTACGGCCACCGCAAAAACATAATATATCTGTTGTAATCTATATCCATATCTCTCACCGATAAACTCGGTGTAAGTGATAGCATTGGGCATAATGGCCCGCAGCCGTAAAATAACCGGTATAAGAATTAAAAAGGGTAGACCGGCACCGAGAGAATAACTGATTCCGCCTGAAAAGCCGTACCACATGCCTGCTTCCGCAGCTCCCATAATAGTAGTCGTCCAGGTCCAGGATGTCAGTACACTGGCGGCAACAAAACCCCATGACATGCTTCGATTGGCCAGTATAAACGTATTGATGTTATTTTTATCTTCTTTTTCCGTAACCAAAGAAGCAATTTTAAAAAATGTCCAACCTAGTACAATAACTATCCCATATCCCCAAAATTGAGGAATATTCATAGTTGATCCTCCGATGATCACTTACCCTGTTTTCGTTTGCGCAATAAGTCAATAACCAATAAAAACATAATAATGGCCGCTCCCAGAACGAACCATACAAAAACGCCGAAATAAAATTCCTTATAATGTAGGAAATCTATCATCTCTTCACCTGAAAGTAAGATTTGTAGTTAGTATAGCACTTATATCAGCCTAAATCGAAATAGAGAAATAAGCGCCAATAAAGAAAGACATTCCTTATTGGCGCTTGCAACTGTTTTTAATATCTCCTGGCTATTATATCGAAGGTATCCGGTCTTCTGTCTTTAAAGAAAGTATAATAAGCGGTGCGCAGCTTATAGGCAAGGGCATAATCGATTTCTGCGGAAATAATGCCTTCCACTTCTTCATTTAATTCCTTGATGGGAACACCGGTAGGTCCAATTATCTTGCTGCGGCCAAAGAATCCGAGGGTTTCGTCAAATCCGATCCGGTTGGCAGCGGCAAGATAACAGCAGTTGTCAAATGCGCGAGCGCGGGTCATCAAATCCCAGTCATCCTGATTTCTGGTCTCAACATCATCCAGGTAAGGTTTTTCCCAGTTAGTGGAGACAACCAATAAGTCGGCTCCCTGCAATGCATATGCTCTGGCCACTTCGGGGAAAGCGGTGTCCCAGCAAATCATGATCCCGATTCTGCCAATTTTCGTGTTGAATATCGGATACTCGCATCCCGGGCGGAAGGATTCTTTTTCTGCGGCGAATAACTGAACCTTTCTGTAAGTACCTAATATTTCACCTTTATTGTCGATGAAGACGGCAGCATTATAAAGAACATCATCTATATATTGATCTCTTTCCGGGAAACCGTAAATAATATGAACATTATGCTTTTTGGCCATATTACCCAGGATTTTCATACTGTAGCCATCCGGTACTCTTTCAGCCATTTTCTGAAATTCCTTCCCGCATTCATACCCGGATATAATCAGCTCAGGAAAAATAATTAAATCCGTTTTGGGGTTTTGGGCCATGGCCTTTTCGATAAATTCAGCCATTTT
>DHSK01000040.1 GCA_002408445.1 Syntrophomonas sp. UBA5288 | reverse complement strand
AATATTAATCTGGATGCTTAACCAGGAACATATCATCCTTTGCATCATAATCAATTAGCTGAAGATTATACTGTCTAATAATTTCTATTAATTGTTCGGCATAAATCAGCGTGCCGTTCTGATCCTTTTTTGTACTATAACCCGCATTTTCGAGCGCCTCAGCCTGTTCTGCATAATAAGCCGTATTGAACATGCCATGGTTTAAATACCTCTTATTGCTGTACAAAAAAGCACCATGATCAGCGATAGATTCGTTAAAACTGTTATATTTTCTAAAACTGGCTACGGTTGGGCGGTTATAATCTTCCATGGTATTCATCGTCACACATGCCCCGTCCCAAGTGGCATCCGCTTTGATGCCAAAGAAATTGTTGGCCTCCACACTCAGTTCTGATTTTCCCCAGCCTGATTCCAAAATGGCCTGGGCAATAGTTATGGAAGGGAAAATACCATATGTATTATAGGATTCTATTGCGGCCGGGGTGATTGAGTCGATATAATGCCAATGCGAAGAATTTTCGTCGATAGGGAAGATTTTGCCGTTAGCCAGTCCCACATTCTTAAAATTATGCAGATACCCTCTTACTTCCATATTTTCCTTGGGGCTAAAAGCTAACTGGTTCAATACCTCATTCAGGCTGCGATGAGTATATCCTGGTTGTGAAGGCGAAGTATCGGCTTCGTTTTTTACGATAAATAATTCTGCCAGTTGCAAAATGCTTTGATTGGTAGCCTGGGAAAGATCATGTTTATATCTAACATAATCGATTGCCATTAAATATTGCCAATTAATCTGGGTCCTACCGCGGCTCGCCTGATCCGCCGATTCTATATAAAGAGCCGCTTCACTATCACTTAAAGGAATTTGCGGGGTATTGGCAGTTATGTGATACATTCCAAATACGATCAATATGATGATTGCCAGCAGCCACCTGGTTTTGCCTGGCTTCTTTTTCTTCTTTTTACGCTTGACTATTTTAATTTCAGCCTCTCTTTCGTGTCCATTTTTTCAATGCCTACACATGCTCTAACCTATTCCTTGAAACAACCCCCTGAAAGAAATTGTATCATTTTCGGGACTCGTACATCATAAATACTTTCTCCGGCAATGTCCAGCCCTTCTTGCCTCTTTAGAACGCGACAAACTAAAGAGGGGGGTATACCCCCCTCTTTAGTTTGCATTTTATATATTCGGTTGGAACTTAGGTTGCCGGCTAGTCTTCCTGGAATAATGCAGTTGATAAATACCTTTCACCGGTGTCGGGCAGTAGGACAACGATATTCTTGCCGGAATTTTCCGGTCTGGCAGCCAATTGGGTAGCTGCCCATAAAGCTGCTCCTGAAGATATACCAACCAAAAGACCTTCGTTTTTAGCCAAATTACGTGAAGAAGCAAAGGCATCTTCATTTTGTACCTGAATAACTTCGTCAATGGCATCAGCATTATAAACCCCGGGCACAAATCCAGGTCCTATACCTTGAATTTTATGCGGACCCGGCTTGCCACCTGATAAAACGGGTGAGCTGGCAGGTTCTACCGCTACAATCTTAACTCCCGGTTTCTTGGCCTTTAAGGCTTCGCCAACCCCGGTAACGGTACCACCGGTTCCGACTCCAGCCACAAACAGGTCGACTTCGCCGTCCGTATCTCTCCAAATTTCTTCCGCCGTGGTTTTTCTATGCGCCTCGGGATTGGCCGGATTTTGAAATTGCTGCGGGATAAAAGCATTGGGGATAGTCTCGGCTAATTCACTGGCTTTCTCAACTGCACCTTTCATACCCTCGATACCTGGAGTTAAAACTATTTCCGCTCCCAGAGCTTTCAAAAGGCTTCTTCTTTCAATACTCATCGAATCCGGCATGGTTAGAATTAAACGGTACCCTCGGGCAGCTGATACAAAAGCCAATGCCACACCGGTATTACCACTGGTTGGTTCTATTAGAACTGAATTTTTGTCAATCAGTCCTTTATCTTCCGCATCTTTAATCATGGCATAACCAATTCGATCTTTAACACTTCCGGCCGGATTAAAATACTCTAATTTAGCAATTACTCGCGCTCCTAATTTATTAACCCGATTATAATTGCTTAATTCCAGCAGGGGGGTATTTCCTATCAGATCGGTTAGACTTTTAGCTATCTTGGACATTTTTCTTCCTCCTTTACTTTTACACCTATATACTTTCAACTACAACGCAGTTACAGATAACCATTCACCGGTAAGCACATATAAACAGCCAAGTTTTAATTTAACTTATCCTAGTAAACATGTATGTTTTATATGCTTTTAAGATATTATAGTCGCAATTTGATTTAAAATGCAAGTACAATTTTGTATCACATTGGGAAAATTTTAAAAGCTGTTGACAAATAACTACGGAGAAGTTATTCTTTAGCCAATATATAGTATACAGATAGGTTTTATATATTTTAAAAATAAATGGAGGAATTATTATGTCTGAAAAAGGTACCTTAGCTTTAAAGAGCGGTTTAGCACAAATGTTAAAAGGGGGTGTAATAATGGATGTTACTACCCCGGAGCAGGCCAAAATAGCCGAAGAAGCCGGTGCCTGTGCGGTTATGGCTTTGGAAAGAGTACCGGCCGATATCAGAGCAGCCGGAGGCATTGCCAGAATGGCTGATCCCAACATAATATTAAGGATAATGGAAGCAGTCACTATTCCAGTCATGGCTAAATGCAGAATTGGGCACTTTGTAGAGGCTCAAATTTTGGAAGCCCATGGGGTTGATTATATTGATGAAAGTGAAGTCCTGACTCCGGCTGATGAGCATTTCCATATCAATAAACATGAATTCAAGGTCCCTTTTGTCTGTGGAGCCAGGAATCTGGGGGAAGCTTTACGCAGAATAGGGGAGGGGGCTGCCATGGTAAGGACCAAAGGAGAACCGGGAACCGGAAACATCGTTGAAGCCGTCCGCCACCTGCGCCAGGTAACAGACGAAATTCGCCGGCTGCAAGGATTGCCCCAGGAAGAATTGATGACGGCCGCCAAAGAATTACAGGCTCCCTACGAACTGGTGCGCGAGGTAGCCGGCCAGGGTCATTTGCCGGTGGTGAACTTTTCGGCCGGAGGAATCGCTACGCCTGCCGATGCTGCTCTGATGATGCAATTAGGTGCTGACGGCAACTTTGTCGGATCGGGTATTTTCAAATCAAGCGACCCTATTAAAAGAGCCCGGGCCATCGTTGCCGCTACCACTTATTTCAACGATCCTGCCGTACTGGCTGAAGTATCCAAAGATTTGGGAGAGGCGATGAAAGGTATCGATATAAGTACCATTAAACCGGAAGAGAGAATGCAGGAGCGTGGTTGGTAGGAAATAGCTGCGTTATTAAGGGAAGACCGTTCAATCAACGTACTTTATGTACGCCTCAATCACGGCCTTCCCTTAATGCCTTGCTCTTGGGCCTTTTTGCTCGCTCTGGGGTATGGGCGCTTTTTTGACAGTCCGGATCGCTTATTTTATCCATGTGAAAAGGTTAGTACCGGCCGGTAATCGTAAAGCGTATCGGCCAGATCCACACCAGACCCGGGTATTCCGCAGGCGTCGGCCCGGCACTGTTGACAATGCCTAAAAACCGCCAGGTAATTTTCCGCCACACTTCTCGCCGCAGATAATTGCTCGCAGGAGGGAGCATTAATAGCCTGCATTTCATTCTGGGGGATAAGGGGAATAACATTAATAAGTGCAGCCCCTAAGCGGGAGGTTATTTTAGCTATTTCACTAATATGCCGGTCATTGATTCCCGGGATTAATACGGTGTTGATTTTAACAAACAATCCCAAATCTGTGATTTTTTTAATTCCCGCCAGTTGAATATTCAATAAAGTTTCTGCCGCTTCCGTCCCCGACAGGAGCCGGCCCCGGTAAAGGACATGGCTGCATATTTTCTTAAGAATATCGGGATTAACCGCATTAACGGTTACCGTAATCGTTTTTACACCCACCGATGCTATTTGTTCAGCTTTACTCTCTAATTGCAGACCATTAGTGCTCATACATTTAAGCAGCTCGGGGAATCTTTTATCAATTAATTTAATAGTCTCCAAAGCATGATCAGTGGCCAGAGGGTCGCCGGGACCGGCAATACCGGCCACACGTATTTCCGGACATAATTGTAAAGCTTTAGCAATTAATTCAACCGCTTCCAATGGAGTGATAATAGAACGGGTTACCCCGGGTCTATTTTCGCATTTATTAAAACTGCGTTTACAGAACTTGCACTGTATATTGCAGGAGGGGCTGACCGGAAGGTGAATCCGGCCATATTGCGCATGAGCTCCCGCGTCAAGGCAAGGATGGACTTTTAATATGGGATCCATCTGCAGGCGGTTTTGCGGGGTTAGAATATTTTGCATGAGTACTTCCTCCCTAAACAGTTGGCAGCTATAGGATATCTCGCTGCTTTTGACACCACTAATAATCAAAAAGGCCGGTTTATCCTTCTTTATAAAGAACGAAACCGGCCTCCAGTTTTTCTGGTCAGCATGGGGTTGTATATAATGCATAGTATACCAATTGGTTTAATATATTTTAAGTGGAATCTATAATATTGTCAATAATTTTTTTGGATCAGAAAGTTAATTGAGTTATTGACAAAATTAAAGCTACAAATTAAAATGTACAAAACATATAGGAATGATAATAAATAAAGCTGACCAGAAAACTGGAGGCCGCACATTTTCAATGTTAAAAAAATGTGAGGTCTCTATTTTTATGTGAATGTATAAACAAGTTTATTAATTACTGAAATATGGGGTGATTAAGAATGTCGAATAAAAAAATCAAGCAAATTGCTATCTATGGTAAAGGGGGGATAGGTAAATCAACCACCACGTCCAACATCAGTGCGGCGTTGGCGGAATCCGGCTATAAGGTTATGCAGTTTGGCTGTGATCCTAAAAG
>DHSK01000195.1 GCA_002408445.1 Syntrophomonas sp. UBA5288 | reverse complement strand
CCGCTTAGGCTTGACCAGATCACTAACGGTATTATATTTCATCTATATTCAGACTAATACGAACATTTGTATCCGGAACGATATTTTGCTGAAACAGGAACTGCAGCTTTTCACTTACATTTTTAAACGTTCCCTCGGCGTTTAAAGACATGGAGAAAACATTGGGCTGGATTACCACTGAATCATCCTTGTTGTTTTCCATTTCTTGTCTCGCCGGATCACTCTGCATCTTTTCCTTTAAAGACTTTTTGAGTTTGGGTTTGGGTTTAGATTTATTTCCTTTTGAAGAAACCGACAGGTCAAATTCATGTATCATGTTATACAATTTTGATCGGGAAACCCCCCAAATTTTTATCAACTCGCTTACTCCCACTTCTTTTCGAAGTGCTTCGAGGGTTTCTTTTTGCCGCTCCCTCGAAAGTTCTTTAAAATCAGAATACGATATTGTCAATTGTTCATGCCTCCATTTAACTCGATTACCATTAATTGTGTCCATTAAAATTTAGTTTTATGCGTTAAAAGTAACATTATAAAAATATTAACCGTCCTATGTTCGCAGCACACAACCATTCATTGAAATCGGGGAGTACCCCTGTCACATTTTGATTCTCCTGGCAGCTTGTTCTCAGGAAGGAGGAAAATGTCAGTCCGATATTGAATATTCTTGGCGGGGAGGAACGAATTATGCGCAGTGCAATATTAGAAATTAGCTTATTATTAGCCATCTTTATCCTGGGATGGCTGCAAACCGGATGGAACTCCTTGTTCTATATCGCCCTGGTTCTTATTATGTTTTATGTCATTGTTATGGTCATTTATATTGTTACCAAGAGGTCAACCATATCGCAATTGGACAAACTCCTGGGAGTAATGGCATTGGCCGGGTGGCTGGCAATAGGCTGGGCATTAATCCAGCAAAAAGGACTACATATATGGGGACTATAAATAAAGAAATACTTCGAGAAACTATAACTTAGCATTTTTGCTTGACTTAAAATAATGGAAGTTCACTTCTACGCTTATACACCTATTTATCCTGGCCATTTAAACAGCAAGGCCGTTTTAGTTATGGCATCACCGATAATCAGTCCATAGAGCAGGTATTCGTGGGTGGTAATGCTAAGGATGTCTTCCGGGACAGTGTTCAGAGCTACTCCCATACAGCCTAATGCTACCGGAAGAGTGATCCAAAATACCGGGTGAAAGAAAAGAGCTCCGGCTACCCCGGTCAACAAAGCCAGTAAAAAGTAAACTAATTCAACCAGAAAAGTTTTTTTCATACCCAGAGTGATTGCCACCCAGGCCACCGTAGTCAATTTACGGGGAGTTGATTTAAGATCGCTGCTGATATCACTCAGGTGGTGGTGCATCAACAGACCAATCGCCAACAGAGCATGGATCGCACCAGCAATTAATACGATTCCAGGAATTTTATGGGTGAGCACATAACAAGTTCCAACTGTACATGCAAATACAGCCGGAAAGCCGCATAGCCATTCTCCGGTCAGGGGATGGTAAGAAAGCCTCAGGGGAGGGCAGCTATATGAGATCGTTGACCAAAAAGCGAGCCCTAATAGAATTAAAATTGCAACTCCCACCGACCATATAAAATATAAGGCTGTAATACATACTACCACCAGCGCAGCTTTCCATATAAACGATAGTGTTTCAAGAGAATATTGTTTTCGGGCAACCACACCTGATCCCCCGGAAAGTATTCCAGGACTAAACTGGTCTGTTCCGGATAGCCAATCCTCCCGGTCATTAAGAGCATGTGAAAGTACCCCGTGAATAAGGACGACCAGCAGAAGGATCAGGCCAAAATCCAACCAGCGGATTTTATTATCTATGGTATAGGCACAGCCTAATCCCACCAGGCTGGAGGTAATACTCCATGATAGCACAGGTAAGATCCGAATAAGAGTATATAAGGCTTTAAGCCGTTGTGGTATTGAATGAACGATTAGTTCTGTCATAAGGCTTTTCCTAAACAATTGGCATTTTTTATGGAATCTCAGGAGTGTTTTTAGTCTTCCCCATTTATGAAGATTCAGTCAGGAGATAACAAACTCTGTTTGTGAGGCCGTGAAAAAAGATAAGTTTAAGTGATCTGACGTCTTTACAGATATTTTACAAACTCTTTACGATAAACAATATATATAAATCTTTCTTGGTGTTATAATATGTTCAAGCTCAAATAAACCTTCAGGGGAACGTACAGGATAAGTTGTTTGACTGAGCAAAAAGGTTATTATGAGCTGGTAGTCGAGCGTACTGGAGTTGTTCGGCTGCATCAACTCTGCAGAGCCCCTCAGGGGATCTGCAATTGAGAAAATAATATCCCATCGTTGTTAAGACGGTGGGATTTTTAGTATGGACTTGGACCTGTTGAACGGAGCCAGCTGCGACTAATTTTTGTGCTGTTTTTCCAGCTCCAATAGATAGGCTTTCATTTGCAAACCTCCCCCAAATCCTACCAGTTTGCCATTAGCACCTATTACCCGGTGACAGGGAATAAATATCGGAATCGGATTTTTGTTATTAGCCAGCCCTACGGCCCTTGAAGCCTTCGGATTACCAATACTCTGCGCTATTTCCTTATAACTGCGGGTTTCCCCATAGGGAATAGCCTGCAAACTTTTCCATACATTTTTCATAAATTCTGTACCGGCAGGGGCAAGGGGAAGGGTGAAAATCTTTTGCCGGCCTAAAAAATAGTTATATAATTGTTTCCCGGCTTCTTTCAGTATATCTGTTTCATTTAGGAGAGCATCCTCAGGTATGGTTTCTGCTTGAAAATATATATTGGTAATGGCGTTGTCACATTCAGCAATTCCTATTTTCCCAATATCGGTTTGATAAAAAAATATATTTTTCATCGCTTATTTTTCTCCTCAATCAGTTAAGGTTGAGAGTTTTGCATAATTCCCAAAACCCCATTTGTCATCCTGAGCCTCAGCGAAGAATCTTAAGATCCTTCGGCTTTGCCTCAGGATGACATTTGCAAAGTTACTGCTTAATCATAGGAAAACTCTCAACGTTATTCGAAACATAAGCCAGGAAACTCTTCCCGGCAGGTTTCCTGGCTTATAATCAACTTAAGGCTATCTTCTTAAAATTCCCTGTCATATCAGCCAACTCGGCAGTTGCTTCTTCCAGGTAAAACAATCCCAGTTTCTGACCGGTTTTTTCATTATACATATCTTTTAAGAGGGGCATAGTTGCAAAAGCTTTCTCAAGAGTTTCCGGTCTTTCATCAAAAGCAACCTTGCCGTTAATTCGAATCCATTGTCCCTCAAGGCTGGCAGTACAGATTTCTACGTAAGGATTCACTTTAATCTGCCGATAAGATTGTTTGTGTTTGCCGATACCAAAATACAATTTGCCTTCAAAATTCATAAAAAACCCCAAAGGCCTTACTTTCGGTTTATCACCATCAACCGTGGCAAAATAAAAGGTATGATTGGCAGTCAAGAAATTTAATATTTCTTCCATTAATAATCATCTCCTGAATATGAATTTTATTATGCTTTAATACTTATTATTATGATTATTATAAATAAAACAAGTATTTTGCAGAAGACAAACTAATTCACCAGGCCTACACCCCCTTTAATTTGTTCCCCCACCTCCGCAAATTGCTTCGTTCAATTTTCATTAAAATAGCGGCCCGTAAAACCAATAGAGTTTCATAATGAGATTAAATTTGTCAAAACAGGCACTATAGACTCCATACATAAATATCCATCCAATAACAAAAAGCCTGACCTGTAGGGTTTTTCAAGCGTTCCCATACTTTGGCATGAATATTGCATAAACAAAAAGCAGTAAGACAATTTATCTAAAAACTGGTGTATCAAGTGAAATTGCTTAATTAGAACGGTAAGACCAAATAACATTCAATGACAACCGGGTTGCTTACGGAACGCCCGACTTAAAAAAGTCATTGAGACCTGTATACCAAATCAGATTAAGGCTTTCACACCTGAAACTTCTCGGGACCGTGAGATGATTATGCATAACCACTGCTGGCCTGCACAGCCGAAGCAGGGTCAAGCCGGGCAGGGAGGTTCTATAATGTGCTATTGACGACAGGCTATTAAACTGAATAATGCTTATGTGCTAAGGGAGGAATATTTTATGAAACTATTTAAGAAATTGTTGGTTCTGCTCACTATGATGGCTATGCTCTTCGGAATGTCCATTACATCAGCATCAGCGTCAGCCCAACCAGGTCTGGCCATTGACGGTAAGACCATTTCAATTTCATCTTCTTATGGGACTCCTTTTATTGATTCAGCCAACCGGATGCAAGTACCAATCCGAGTCATTGCTGAAAAACTTGGTGCAAATGTTAGCTGGGACAAAAATACCCAAACGGCTG